>JASHVQ010000198.1 GCA_030044485.1 Methylovirgula sp.
AAATGGCGGCCGATGTCGCGCAGGAAATCGATATAGTTGAGATCGAGAAGCCATTCGCAATTGTCGGGCATGATGGCCTTCGTCCTGCCCTCGCCGAAGGTCAGGAATCTCGCGAATATCCGCTTGATGCCGCGCTCGTTGGCTTCGATCGTCTCCTCGGAGAGAAGCTTGCGGCTCTCGTCCTTGCCGGAAGGATCGCCGACCCGCGTTGTTGCGCCGCCGATCAGGGCCACCGGTTTGCCGCCCGTCTTCTGCAGCCAGCGCAGCATCATGATCTGGATGAGCGAGCCGACATGAAGAGAAGGCGCGGTGCAATCAAAGCCGATATAGGCGACGAGATCGCCGCTCTTGGCCTTGGCGTCGAGCCCGGCCGGATCGGAACATTGGTTGAGGAAGCCGCGCTCGGAAAGCACGGTCAGGAAATCGGATTTCGGGCGGAAAGCGTCGGGCAAAACGGGCTTCGCAAAGCTGAGGGGCCGCGCGACCCTAGCCGCGCTTGGCGGCGCGTCAAGGCTCAATCCCGGCTGCGTCCCCGTGTATAATCGCCGACGCAGGGGGCATCCATGTCTTTGACCGGCGCGATCGGGCTCATGAGCGGCACGTCGATGGACGGCATCGACGTCGCCTTTGTCGAAACCGACGGCGAACGGCATGTCGTCTGCGGCGCGTCGCGCTCCTATCCCTATTCGGGGCCGGAGCGCGCGCTTCTCGATGCGGCGCTCGTCGCGGCGGCCAACATGCCGCCTGACCCCGATTTGCGCGCCTCGCGGCGCGGCGCGCTTGGCGCCGCCGAAGCCATGCTTACGGCTCGCCACGCCGAAGCCGTCGAAGCTTTCAGGGCCACGGAAAACATCGGACATATCGATATCGTCGGCTTTCACGGGCAGACGGTGATCCATCGCCCGGCGCAGCGTTTCACCATGCAGATCGGCAACGGGCCGGCGCTCGCCAGGAGTCTCGGACTGCCGGTCGTCTATGATTTCCGCGCTGCCGACGTTGCCGCCGGCGGGCAGGGCGCGCCGCTCGTGCCCGTCTATCACCGTGCCCTGGTGCAAGCCGCGCGGCTCGCCGGGCCGATCGCCGTGCTCAACGTCGGCGGCCTCGCCAATCTCACCTTCATCGACGCGGGCGAGCCGCTCGCCTTCGACACCGGTCCCGGCAATGCGCTCATCGACGATCTGATGCGCCGCCGCGCCGGCGTCGGCATGGACGAGGGCGGCGCGACGGCCGCGGCGGGCAGCGTCGATTTCGGCGCGCTCGCGGCCTTGCTCGCCGATCCCTATTTCGACGCGCCGCCGCCGAAGTCGCTCGACCGCAACAGGTTCTCCTCGACGCCGGTCGACTCACTTTCGCTGGCCGACGCGGCGGCGACTCTGACGGCATTTACTGCGCAAAGCATCGCGCGCGGCTTCGCGCATCTGCCGCGCGAGCCGGCGCTGACCGTCCTTTGCGGCGGCGGCGCGCATAATCTTTCGTTGCGCTGGGAGCTGATGCAACACCTTCCCTGCGGCGTGATCCTGGCCGAAGCGCTCGGCTGGTCGAGCGATGCCATGGAGGCGCAGGCCTTCGCCTATCTTGCGGTGCGCCGCCTCAAGAACCTGCCGATCACCTTTCCGACGACCACGGGCGTCCGCGTCCCCTTGCCCGGGGGCGTGATCGCAACGCCGAACGATTGAACGATTCCGGGAGTCGTGCCCATGCCGGTGCCCATTACCGCGCTTTATTCAGGAATCCTGGCGTTGTTCATCGTCGCGCTCGCGCTCAACGTGACCATCCACCGATTCAAGTTTCATGTAACGCTGGGCGATGGCGGCAATCCTTTGCTGGGGCGCATGATCCGCATGCACGGCAACACGGTCGAAAATGTACCGCTCGGCCTGTTGTTGATGGGTCTCTATGAACTCGACGGCGGCGCGGCCGTGGTCCTGCATGCCGCCGGAATTACATTGATCGTCGCCCGGCTGATCTATGTGGGCGCGCTAAGTCGGTACGAGGAGAAAAATCCAATTCGCGCTTTGAGTGTCGTCTTGACGTGGCTGACCATTACCGTGCTCGCAATCCTGAACCTGTGACAGATCAGGTGAGGCGAAGCGGTCCTTCGGCACTTAGCGATCGGCGGGTTCGGCGCGCGTCGGCGTCGGCAGTTTCGGCGGATTGCCGAGCCTGCGGTCGAGATAGATCGCCACTTCCTCGATGAGCGAGTCGACGCAATTCTCGAAGAAGTGGTTGGCGCCGGGAATGACCGCATGCTCGATCGAGATGCCTTTCTGCGTCTTCAACTTCTCGATCAGCCCCGTGACTTCTTTCAAGGGCGCGACGCGATCCTGATCGCCATGCACGAAGAGGCCGGAGGAGGGGCAGGGCGCAAGGAAGGAAAAGTCAAAACGATTGGCGGGCGGGGCGACCGAAATGAAGCCCTCGACTTCGGGGCGGCGCATCAGCAGCTGCATGCCGATCCACGAGCCGAAGGACACGCCGGCGATCCAGCAGGCGCGCGCGTCGGGATTGATGGTCTGCGCCCAGTCGAGGGCGGCGGCCGCGTCCGACAATTCGCCTTGGCCGTGGTCGAACATGCCCTGGCTGCGGCCGACCCCGCGGAAATTGAAACGCAGCACCGAAAAGCCGCGTTCGGCGAACGTGTAATAGAGATTGTAGACGATCTGATTGTTCATCGTCCCGCCGAACTGCGGATGCGGATGCAGAATGACGGCGATCGGCGCGCCGCGTTGCGTCGAGGGATGGAAACGTCCTTCCAGCCGACCGGCGGGACCGTTGAAAATAACTTCGGGCATCACTGCTCCTGAACTGAAGCTCGCCGTCTCTAGCGATCGGCGCACCCGTGGCTTGGGAGACTCGAAGCCGGGCGTTTCGCTAAGACGAATTCAGCGAACGCGGTTGCTTGACTTCGCAAACCCGGACCACCTAAATGGTGTTAGAACTATTCTAACCGAAGTGCGATGAAGTTTCGCAGCGACCGAAGAGTCGGCCGCGCGGCGGTTTATCTAGCACGGCGCGCTGGCGGAAGTGCAATCTTTTTGGCACAAGCGGGAAGATTTGTTTTTGATTTCAATGGCTTAGATGAAGGCTGGACGTTAAGAAAGGCTGGACGTTGAGAAATGGCGCGCGCCTATCTCGACCATAATGCGACGACCCCGCTGCGCCCTGCGGCGCGCGAGGCCATGCTGGCGGCGCTCGCCGATTGCGGCAACGCGTCCTCGGTTCATGCCGAGGGCCGCGCGGCCCGCAGCCGGATCGAGACGGCGCGCGAAAATATCGCGGCTTTCGTCGGGTGCGCTTCAAGGGATGTCCGCTTCACATCGGGAGCGACCGAGGCGCTCAACCTCGTCCTGACCCCGCAGGCCGAAATTGCCGGCGTCGGGCCGTTCGACATTCTGTTGATCGCCGGCGGCGAACATGCCTGCGTGCTTTCCGGGCACAGATTTCCGGGCCATGCGGTCGAAGTTCTGCCGCTGGCGCCCGACGGTCGCCTCGATCTCGATCGGCTCGACGCGGCGCTCATCCGCCATGCGGGGCGGCGCGTGATGCTGGCGCTGCAGGCGGCCAACAACGAGACGGGCGTCGTGCAGCCGGTTGAAGCAGCCGCCCGGCGCCTGCATGCGGCGGGCGGGGTCCTTACCTGCGACGCGGTTCAGGCGCCTGGAAGAATTGCATGCAATTTCAATGTTTTGGGAGCAGATGTCCTGGTCATTTCGGCGCATAAATTGGGGGGTCCGCAAGGCGCGGGTGCCCTTTGTTTCGCCTCGGGCCGGCACCACATAAAGGATAGGCTGCTGCGCGGCGGCGGCCAGGAGCGCGGGCTTCGCGCCGGCACCGAAAACGTCGCGGCGATTGCGGGCTTTGCCGAAGCCGTGGCCGAGGCGGAGACGGATCCGTCCCGGCTCGGACAGATGCGCGAGCGGATCGAGAGCGATGTCCTGAGCGTCGCGCCTGACGCGGTTTTCTTCGGCGCCGGCGCGCCGCGCCTGCCGAACACGACGAATTTCGCGGTGCCGGGAATCGAAGCGCAGGTCCTGCTCATGGGGCTTGATCTCGACGGCGTGGCGGTTTCTTCGGGCTCGGCCTGTTCATCGGGAAAGGTGAAGCGTTCGCATGTTCTCGAAGCCATGGGAGTGCCCAATGCTCTTGCGCAGGGGGCGATCCGCGTGAGCCTCGGCTGGACGACGAAGGAAGAGGATTTGGATCTGTTCGGTCGGGCCTTCGAAAAGGCGGTCCGTACCGTCAAGGCGCGGCACAAGCCCGCGGCTTAAAAGTTACGTCTCAACCAGCGGCCCTTGAAACCGCCGAGGTGAGGAGAAGGAAATGGCTGCCGTCCAGGAGACGGTCGAGCGCGTCAAGGCGATCGACGTCGATCAATATAAGTACGGATTTTTCACGGATATCGAAGCGGAAAAGGCCCCGAAGGGCCTCAACGAAGACATCGTCCGCTTCATCTCGGCCAAAAAGAACGAGCCCGAATGGCTGACCGCTTGGCGGCTCGAAGCCTATCGCCGCTGGGTGACAATGCGCGAGCCGACTTGGGCGCGCGTCTCCTATCCGCCGATCGACTATCAGGAGCTTTACTATTATTCGGCGCCGAAGACGGCGTCGGGTCCGAAGTCGCTCGAGGAGGTCGATCCGGAGCTTCTCAGAACCTATGAAAAGCTCGGCATTCCGCTGAACGAGCGGGCGATCCTCGCCGGCGTCGAAGGCGCGGGCCAAGAAGCATCGCGCGGCGTCGCGGTCGACGCGGTCTTCGACTCCGTCTCCGTCTTCACCACCTTCAAGGCGGAACTCGCCAAGGCGGGCGTGATTTTCTGCCCGATCTCGGAAGCCGTCCAGACCCACCCGGAACTGGTGCGCAAATATTTGGGTTCCGTCGTTCCGCCGACCGACAATTTCTTTGCGACGCTGAACAGCGCCGTCTTTTCGGACGGCTCCTTCGTCTATGTGCCGCCGGGCGTGCGCTGCCCGATGGAGCTTTCGACCTATTTCCGCATCAACGAGCGCAACACCGGCCAATTCGAGCGCACGCTGATCATCGCCGACAAGGGCGCCTATGTCTCCTATCTCGAAGGCTGCACGGCGCCGCGCCGCGACGAAAACCAGCTGCATGCCGCGGTCGTCGAACTCATCGCGCTCGACGACGCCGAGATCAAATATTCGACCGTGCAGAACTGGTACCCGGGCGATGCGGAAGGCAAGGGCGGCGTCTTCAACTTCGTCACCAAGCGCGGCGATTGCCGCGGGCAGAATTCGAAGATTTCCTGGACGCAGGTCGAGACCGGTTCGGCGATCACCTGGAAATATCCCTCCTGCATCCTGCGCGGCGACAATTCGCGCGGCGAATTCTATTCGATCGCCATTTCAAACGGCCATCAGCAGGTCGATTCCGGCACCAAGATGATCCATCTCGGCAAGAACACGACGAGCCGGGTGATTTCCAAGGGCATCGCCGCCGGTCATTCGCAGAACACCTATCGCGGCCAGATTTCCTCGCACCGCAAGGCGACGGGGGCGCGCAATTTCACCAATTGCGATTCGCTGCTCATCGGCAACGACTGCGGCGCGCACACCGTGCCCTATATCGAGTCGCGCAATCCCTCGACGCAGTTCGAGCACGAGGCGACGACCTCGAAAATCTCCGAGGACCAGCTCTTCTACTGCAGGCAGCGCGGGCTCTCGGCGGAGGAGGCAACCGCGCTCATCGTCAACGGCTTCGTGCGCGACGTGTTGCAGCAATTGCCGATGGAATTCGCGGTCGAGGCGCAGAAGCTCATCTCGGTTTCGCTTGAAGGCAGCGTCGGCTGATCTGGAAATTCGACGGGACGACCAATGCTCGAAATAAAAAATCTCAATGTGGCGATCGGCGGCAGGCGGATCCTCAACGATCTCGACCTCAAGGTGGCGGCCGGCGAAGTCGCCGCCATCATGGGGCCGAACGGATCCGGCAAGTCGACGCTCGCCTATGTGATCGCCGGCAAGGAAGATTACGAAGTGCTCTCCGGCGAAGTTTTGCTCGACGGCGAGAACGTGCTCGAACTGTCGCCCGACGAGCGCGCCGCCAAGGGCCTGTTTCTCGCCTTCCAATATCCGGTCGAGATTCCCGGCGTCGCCACCATGACCTTCCTGAAGGCGGCGCTCAATGCGCAGCGCAAGCAGCGCGGCGAAGAGGAATTGTCGATTCCGGAATTCATGAAGCGCGTGAAAAAGGCGGGCGACATGCTCGACATCAAGCCCGAGATGCTCAGACGCGCGCTCAATGTCGGCTTCTCAGGCGGCGAGAAGAAGCGCATGGACATCATGCAGATGGCGCTGCTCGAGCCGCGCTTCGCCATTCTCGACGAGACCGACTCGGGTCTCGACATCGACGCGGTGCGGATCGTCGCGGACGGCGTCAACGCGCTGCGCTCGCGCCAGCGCGGCTTCCTCGTCATCACCCATTATCCGCGCCTGCTCGAACATATCGTGCCGGACACGGTGCATGTGATGGCGGGAGGGCGGATCGTGCGCAGCGGCGGCAAGGAGCTGGCGAGCGAACTCGAGCGGACCGGCTATCGCGAATATGCCGAAGAGGCCGCGTGAAAAGATGACGGCGCAAATCATTCCCTCCCGCACGGCCGCCGAAGCGGCGCTTGCCGAGATTTTTGCTTCGGCCAAGGCAGGTTTGCCCGGCTCGGGCGCGGTCGAGAAACTGCGCGAAGAGTCTTTTGCGGCTTTTGCGCGCGGCGGCCTGCCGCACCGGCGCATCGAATCCTGGCATTACACGGACCTGCGGGCTTTGATGCGCGAGGCGCTGCCGATTGCACCCGCGCCGACCCGGGAACGGCGCGCCGCGCTGCGCAAGGCCGCCGCCGCTCTTCCGGCCAACAGCCTCGTCCTCGTCGATGGCGTCTTCGCAGCGGAATTGTCGGGCAAGCTGCCGGAGGGCGTCAAGGTCACGTCGCTTTCGGCGGCGCTCGCGGAAGACCGTCCCGGGATCCTCGAAAGCCTCGCGGCTGCTTGGGCCGAGGCGGACGATGCCATAGTCTCGCTCAACGCCGCGCTGATGCGGGATGGCGTCGTCATCGACGTGGCGCCGGGCGCCTCCCTCGCCGCGCCGCTGCATATCGTCTATGCAAGCGTTGCGGAAAAGCCCGCGGCGCGCTTTTCGCGCTCGCTCGTCAAAGTGGGCGCGGGGGCTTGCCTGCGCCTCAACGAGATGAGTCTTGGCGCAGGCGGGAGGGCTGGGCAGACCAACAATGCGCTCATCGTCGATGTGGGCGAAGGCGCCGAGGTCGGCCATACGCTTTCGCTCACCGACACGCGGCCCGGCTCGCTGCGGCTCGAAACCTTCCTGGTGCGGGTCGCGGCGCGCGCCAAATTCGACAGTTTTGCGCTCGTCACCGGCGGCGGGCTGATGCGCCGGCAAATCTTCAAGCTCTTCGCCGGTCCGGACGCCAAGGGCACGTTGCGCGGCGTCTCGCTGCTGCGCGGCCGGGAACACGCCGACACGACCTTGTTTGTGCGCCATGCGGCGACCGGCTGCGAAGGCCGCCAGGCCTTTCGCTATATTCTGGACGAGGAGTCGACCGGCGTCTTCCAAGGCAAGGTCGTCGTCGAGCCCGGCGCGCAAAAGACCGACGGCAAGATGCTCGCCAAGGCGATCATGCTGAGCGACGCAGCGACGATGAACAGCCGGCCGGAATTGGAAATCTTCGCCGATGACGTCATCTGCGGCCACGGCGCGACTTGCGGCGGGCTCAACGCCGATCAGCTCTTTTATCTTGAGACGCGCGGCCTGCCGCCGCCCGAGGCCGAGGCGCTGCTGCTCGAAGCCTTCGCCAACGAACTCATCGACGACATCGGCCACGCCGATCTCGTTGCCGCCTATCGCGCCGAAGTCGCGGCCTGGCTTGCGGCGCGCGCCCGATCCGAGACGCGGAGCGTGGCATGAACGAACATGCGGCGGCGCCCCTCGACGTGGCGCGCATCCGCCGGGATTTCCCGATCCTCGATCTCGAAGTCTACGGCAAGAAGCTCGTCTATCTCGACAATGCCGCTTCGGCGCAGAAGCCCAAGCAGGTCGTCGATCGCATGGTGCACGCGACCTACAACGAGTACGCCAACGTGCATCGCGGCCTTCACTATCTCGCCAATGCGGCCACCGAAGCCTATGAGGCGGCGCGCGAGAGCGTGCGCGCCTATCTGAATGCCGCCTCGGTCGACGAAATCGTCTTCACCAAGTCGGCGACCGAGTCGATCAATCTCGTCGCTGCGTCCTTCGGGCAGGACCATATCAAGGAGGGCGACGAGATCGTCCTCTCGATCATGGAACATCACGCCAATATCGTACCCTGGCATTTCCTGCGCGAGCGCAAGGGCGCGGTGCTGAAATGGGTGGACGTGGACGACGAAGGCAATTTCTCGCTCGAAGCCTTCGAGAAGGCGCTCACCGGCAAGACCAGGATCGTCGCCATCACGCATCTCTCCAACGTGCTCGGCACGGTGACCCCGATCAGGGAGATCGTGAAGATCGCGCACGCGCGCGGTGTTCCGGTTCTGGTCGACGGCGCGCAAGGCGCCGTGCATCTCGACGTCGATGTGCAGGATCTCGACGTCGATTTCTATGCGATCACCGGCCACAAGCTCTATGGACCTACGGGTGTCGGCGCGCTCTACGGCAAGAAGGAATGGCTGCAAAAGCTTCCGCCCTTCCTCGGCGGCGGCGAGATGATCAACGAGGTCAGCAAGGATCGCGTCACCTACAACGAGCCCCCGCATCGTTTCGAGGCCGGCACGCCGCCGATCGTGCAAGCGATCGGCTTGGGCGCGGCGCTCGACTATGTGCGCAACGTCGGACGCGCCAAGATCCATGCGCACGAGACGGCGCTCGGCGCCTATGCGCATGAGCGGATCGCGCGCATCAATTCGGTGCGCATCTTCGGCCGTGCCCGAGGCAAGGCGGCGATTCTTTCCTTCGACATGAAGAACGCCCATCCGCATGATGTGGCGACGATCATCGACCGCGCCGGAATCGCGGTGCGCGCCGGAACGCATTGCGCGCAGCCTTTGCTGGCGCGCTTCGGCGTGACCTCGACCTGCCGCGCCTCTTTCGCCATGTACAATACGTTCGAAGAAGTCGACAGATTCGCGGATGCGCTCGTCAAAGCGCAAAGCCTTTTCGCCTGAGGCCTCCATGACAGAGACGCCAATTCTCGAAGCTCAAGCACCGAATGCGCCCGAATGGGTCTTTGCCGCCGACATCGCGCCCGACGAACAGGAGCGGCTCAAGACCGACATGATCGCCGGCTTCAAGACGGTCTTCGACCCGGAGATTCCCTGCGACATCTACGAGCTTGGGCTCATCTACAAAGTCGCCGTCGACGCGAGCCGGCTGGTGGCGGTCGATATGACGCTGACCGCGCCCGGATGCCCGGTCGCGGGCGAGCTCACGCAATCCGTCGAGGCGGTTGTCGGAGCGGTCGGCGGCACGTCGGGCGTCGAGGTTCACATGGTCTTCGATCCGCCTTGGGATCAGCGGCGCATGTCGGATGAGGCGCGCGCCGCCCTCGACATTTATTGATGCGGCGGGCGGCGCGCATCGGCGGCGCGCTTCTATCGACGCAAATGCCCCTCGCGTCGGGCGGCTTCAGGGCCTATATGAGTGATTCCGAGGCGATGATGACAAAATTTCCGATCATGTCCTTGACCCAAGCCGCGGCGGAGCGCGTGCAGCATCTCGTTGCCGGGTCGCAGCGCCCGGTCGCCGGCGTGCGCGTCGGCGTCAAGAACGGCGGCTGCGCCGGCATGAGCTATACGCTGGAGTTCGCCGAAAGCGTCGGCCCCTATGACGAAGTCGTCGAAGACAAGGGGGTGAGGATCATCATTGATCCGAAGGCGCTGATGTTCCTGTTCGGCACGCAGATGGATTTCAAGGTCGATAAGATCGGCTCGGGCTTCACCTTCAACAACCCGAACCAGACGGGGGCCTGCGGCTGCGGGGAATCCGTGTCGCTCGCGCCGGCGAGCGAGGCAGCGGTCAAGGCGGCGCGTGCCGAGCGCTGATTACTCCGCCTCTTCGACGACCTGCGGTTTCAGCTTCACGGGGCGGAGCAGAAAGCCCGGCGTATGCTCGCCCATGCCGACGACCGGCCGATCGCCGGCGCTCTCATGCCGGCCGCGGCTCGGGGCGGCTGCGGAGCGCCGCTCCGGGGCACGGTGTTCCGGTTTGTGGCGATTTGGCTTTGCAGCTTTGCGCTCCCGGCCGCCCGCCTGTTGCTTATGATGTTCGCCCGGCCGCCGGCCGCGACGCTCGTGACGCGGTGCATAGGCCACTTCCTCGTCCGCGATGCCGAGTTCCTCGAAGCTCGCGCTTCGTTGCCAGGCGATCGGGCGGCCGATCAATTTCTCGATTTCGGCGACATGTTTGCGGTCGGCGCGCGTCACGAGCGTAATGGCGGTGCCTAGTTTTCCGGCTCGCCCGGTGCGCCCGATCCGGTGCACGTAGTCTTCCGAATGGACGGGAACATCGAAGTTGAAGACATGGCTCACGTCGGGAATGTCGAGGCCGCGCGCCGCGACGTCCGAACAGACGATGAGATCGACCTCGCCGTTCTTGAACGCCTCGAGCGAGGCCATGCGGGCGCGCTGGTCCATGTCGCCGTGCAGCGCCCCGGCGCGGAACCCATGGCGCACGAGCGACTTGTGGAGGATGGCGACGTCGCGCTTGCGATTGCAGAAGATGATGGCGTTCTTGAAATTGTCGGCGGCGCGGATCTGGCTGCGCAGGGTCTCGCGTTTCGCCGGACCCGGCTCCGTGGCCACAAGCGCCTGCGCGATCGCCGCCGGGCTCGAGGCGGCGGGCGCCACTTCGACGCGCACCGGATTATGCAGGAAGGCTTCGGTGAGCCGCACGATCTCTTGCGGCATGGTGGCGGAGAAGAACAACGTCTGGCGCGTGAAGGGAACGAGTTTGCAGATGCGCTCGATGTCGGGGATGAAGCCCATGTCAAGCATGCGATCGGCCTCGTCGATGACCAGAATCTCGATGCCCGTCAGAAGCAATTTGCCGCGCTCGGAGAAATCCAGCAGCCGGCCCGGGGTGGCGATCAATACGTCGGCGCCGCGCGTGATCTTGGCTTCCTGGTCGCCGAAGGACACGCCGCCGATCAAGAGCGCGACGTTGAGCTTATGGTTTCGCCCGTAGCGCGCGAAACTTTCCTCGACTTGCGCGGCAAGCTCGCGCGTCGGCTCGAGGATCAAGGTGCGCGGCATGCGCGCCCGGGCGCGGCCCTGTTCGAGGCGCGACAACATAGGCAGGGTGAATGCGGCGGTCTTGCCGGTGCCCGTCTGGGCTATGCCGAGCACGTCGCGTCCGGCGAGTGCTTCGGGGATGGCTTTGGCTTGGATGGGGGTGGGATGCGTATAACCGGAAGCTTCTACAGCTTGCAGAACCTTCTCGCTAAGGCCTAGTTCTCTAAACGTCATATTGTTCCTGAAAAGCGCCGCATATTGTTCCTGAGCCGCATGTTGTTTCTGGGAAGCGCCGCAAGCCCTGCAAGGGCATCTGGCATTGGGGCCCTTCGGTCTGCCGGCTGAGCGGCGGCGACTTGCGCCTGGGAAATGCCAGCGCTCGAACGAATCGAACCGATCTCGGGCTGCTCTTTAGCCTGCATATCGGGCTTAATCAATCGGATTGCAAGCGCCGTAGGCGGCTATTCTGCCGCAGTACTTAACGCCGAGGCGCTTTTGTCCGGTTCGTGTCCTATTCGGCGGCCGCCTCGCGCAGCCGCCGCGCAGGCGTCGAAAAGATCTTCATGAGAACGAAAATGGCCGTGAGCGTCGCCGCGTAGACGAAAAGCTGCATCGCGGTCGGCTGATCCGTGTAGCCCATAAGCACGTGCAGCACGCGCCCGATAATGCTGTCGTCCGGCAAGATCGACGAGCTGTCCCAGACGGTCCTGTCGAGCGTCGTCAGGATATTCGCCTGTTCGAGAAAGGCGACGGCCTGGACGGCCATTCCCGCGGCAATGAACGAAATCAGCAAGGTCGTCACGCGGAACAAGTGCCGCATGGGGATCGCAACAAGGCCGCGAAACGTCAGGAAGGCGACGCCGACGCCGAGCAGGAGGCCCAAAACTCCGCCGACGAAAATCGACAGCCCGCTGCTGCCGCTCGCCACGATGATCCCATAGAGAAAGAGAACGATTTCCGAGCCTTCGCGCAGCACTGCGACCGCGACGACGATGGCAAGCGCAATCAGCGGCTTGGCGCCGCTTTCGACTTCACGCCCGATCGCGGTGAGCTCGTGGGTCAGTTCGCGGCCGTGGCGCGCCATCCAGACATTGTGCCAGGTGAGCATGACGACCGCGAGCGAGAGGATCGCCGCGTTGAAGACCTCCTGCCCGACGCCGGCCATTGCCGCGGCGATGAAGCCGGTGAACATCGCAACGAGTCCCGCCCCGAAGACGCCGGCGGCGACGCCGCCGAGAATGTAGCCAAGGCGATGTGGAATGGCCTGCGTAACCGCGAGCACGATGCCGACGACAAGGCCTGCTTCGACCACTTCGCGGAAGACGATGATGAGCGCACCGATCACTGCGCGACTTTCCTTCGGAGGAACTCGTCCTGACCTATACGCGCGCCGGCGCGATCGCAAGCGCCTGAGCTTGCATTTAGAATTCTTCAAATTCCAAGGTGACGAGCCGCGCTCCGTGAACTAGGCGGCGGCTGTTCCAATCGGCACGATCGGACTCCCCGGTATGGCGACCAGACGGGCGATGAGATCGCGGTCGAGCGCGATCGTCATTCGCTCCGCCGGCTTCAGCCATTCGAGGGCCTCGTCGATCGAATGGGCGTCTTTGAGCTTGGCTTCGGCGAGCGCCCATTCGGGCGTGATCTCGCCGCGCTTGCGGGCGTGGCCGGCCGGCAGCGCGCTCAGGTGAAAAGCCCGGAACTCCGCGTCCTCATAGAGGCTGCGCAAGCCCGCCGATTCGGCAACCAGGCGGGCGAGCACCTTGCTGAGCCTGTTGGCACGGCGAACGACGCGCGGCTTGGATCTTTCTTCCGGCGTGCCGAGCAGGCCGGAGCGGCGCAGAAAGATCCCCAGCGACAATTTCCCTGTCGCCCAGGAAATGAGGATGGCGAGCACCAGACCGAGAATGGTCGGCGACATCCAGGCAACGAGCGACGGCGAGATCAGGAGGCCGGCGCCGAGCATCAAAATGCCCATCGCCACATGCGACCTGTGGCGGCGCACGATCGCCCTGAAAGGGACCGAGCCGTCGTCGCGCCGCTGCGGGTTCCATCCGGTGTCGAAGCCGAAGAGGAAATGCGCGACATGGCCGGTCTGGATGAGCATCATGATCGGCGCCAAAAGCGCCGACATGACGATCTCGAAAAGCGTCGACGTCAAAAGCCGCAACGCCCCGCCATAGCCGCGCCGGGTCGAACTGCGCAGCAATGCCAGAACCAGACCGAAGAACTTCGGGGCGATCAGAATCACCATGGTGATTGCGAAGAGGTTCAGCGACCGCTCGGCGTCGAAGCGCGGCCAGGCGGGAAAGAGCGCAAAGCCGCTTGGGAAATATTCGGGCCGGATGTAGCTCGCCTGAATGACGAGCAAGATGCCGACGAAGAGCTGCAGCATCCAAAGCGGCGAGGCGAGATAACCCATGATCCCGGCGATCATGTGCTGGCGCGACGCCCAGTGCAGGCCCTTGGCCGGCAGAACGCGCGCATGCTGCAGATTGCCCTGGCACCAGCGCCGGTCGCGCGCCGAGAGTTCGATGAGCGACGGCGGACTTTCCTCGTAACTTCCGTCGACGCCAAGCTGCATATAGACGGAATAACCGGCGCGGCGCATGAGCGCCGCCTCGACGAAATCGTGGCTCAACACGTGTCCCCCGAAGGGCGGACGGCCCCTGAGCATCGGCAGGCCGCAGTGCGCGGCGAAAGCCCGCGTGCGAATAATCGCGTTGTGGCCCCAGTAATTGCCGTCCCTGCCCATCCAGGCCGTCAAGCCGGCGGCGATCACCGGCCCGTAGATGCGCGCCGCGAATTGCTGGACGCGGGCGAAAAGCGTGTTGCGGTTGATAATCAGCGGCAGGCTTTGGATGATCCCGGCACGCGGATCGGCCTGCATGGCGGCGGCGAGGCTGAGGATCGCCTGGGCGCTCATGATGCTGTCGGCGTCGAGCACGACGAAATACGGATAATGGCCGCCCCAGCGCGTGACGAAGTCGGCGATATTGCCCGACTTGCGCGCGATGTTCTTGGGGCGGTGCCGGTAGAAGATCCGCGCCTCGGCGCCGAGCCGCCGGCGCATCGCCATGAAGACGTGCTCTTCGGCGAGAAAGATTTCCGGATTGGTCGTATCCGAAAGCAGGAACCAGTCAAAGGAATCGCCGTGGCCGGTTGCTTCGATTTCTTCGAACATCGCCTGGAAGGCACCGAAGACGCGTTCCGGCGCTTCGTTGTAGATCGGCATGATGATCGCGGCGCGCGCCTCGAGCTTGACGGGAATGGCCAGCGGTTTGGGCGGCGCGAAGAGCAACCAGAGGAAACCGACGCAGGCGCTCGCGAAGGCCAGAGCGATCCAGGAGAAATTGGCGACGACGAGCCCGACCAAGATCCATTCGAGGATGGTCACGCCGCCGATCGCGACGACCTCGTACATCTGATAGGCGCCGTAAACGGTCAGCGCCAGGCCGCCGCCGAAGACCAGGAAACGCGCGATCCAAAGCCAAACGGATCGGAGTT
>JASHVQ010000199.1 GCA_030044485.1 Methylovirgula sp.
GGACCAATTGGTCCAGCTGCTTCAGGACCGCGTCTCGGCGGGCGGGGCCTCCGCGCTCGACCTGGCGCGCGAGCGCATCAACCGGTCGGAGATCATTCTGGCGTTGAGCGATCTGGAACAGGCCGCCGCCGAGGCGCGAGTCGGGCTCGCGACCGCCATAGGTATTTCGGCCGAGGCCCTCGATGGCGTAGATTTGAGCATGGACGTTTTCGACCATCCCCCCGCCCCGGCCGGGACCTATAGCGCGTGGCGGCGCCAGGCTTTGACGCAGCGCAGCGACATCCAGGCGAGCCTGCAGGCCTATTCCGCCGCGCAGGCCGCACTCGGCCTCGCCATCGCCAACCAATTTCCGAACATTACCTTGAGCCCGGGCTATACTTACCAGTACGGGATCAACCAGTACGAACTCAATCTCAGCGCGACGCTTCCGATTTTCAATCAGAACCAGGGGCCGATCGCCGAGGCCCTCGCCAAGCGTCAGGAGGCAGCCGCCACGTTCACCGCCCTGCAGGCTGAGGTCATCGGGGCCATCGACCAAGCCGCCACCGCCTATCGTCACTCCTCCAGCACCTTGGCCAGCGCCGACGCGCTGCTTGCCGAAGAAGAACAGCGCGCCAGCCAAATGAAGAACTCCTTCCGGGCCGGCGCGGTCGACCGTCCGACCTTGGTCACCTCGCAAGTGGAGGAATCCCTGACGGCGCTCTCGCATTTCGACGCGCTCGTGCGTCAGCGTCAGGCGCTCGGCTTGCTGGAGGACGCCTTGCAGCACTCGCTCTACGGACCCGATGTCATCTCGCCCACGCTCACGCGGGATCCGGAGTCGTCGTCGTGACGGCGCCCTCGGCATCCTGGCGGCGCGCCTTGTTTGCAGCCGTCCTGGTTCTGGGCGCGGGCGCGGCGGCCGTCTCCCTCCTCCATTCCCTGGTAGGCCAGACGCGAGCCGACGATGACGACGATGCCGAGAGCGTCGCCAATCCGCCGACGCGCGTCGTGATCAAGAACGGCATCGCCATTCTGACGTTGAGCGCCGCGGATCTGCAAAATGCCGGTATTGAAAGCGCCCGCCTGGCGCGCGCTCCCGAGATAGATTCGGTCGTGGGCTTCGCGACGGTTCTCGATCCCACGCCGCTCGCCGATTTGAGCAGCCGATATCGCGACGCGGAGGCGCAGGTCGAAAGTGCCACCGCCAA
The DNA here is from genome assembly GCA_030044485.1 of Methylovirgula sp. Classification (GTDB taxonomy): domain Bacteria; phylum Pseudomonadota; class Alphaproteobacteria; order Rhizobiales; family Beijerinckiaceae; genus Methylovirgula. The sequence goes on from JASHVQ010000199.1 coordinate 1,191, forward strand.
GCTCGCCGTCTCCAGCGCCGCTTTCGATCGCGCCCAAATCCTCTACAGAGATCAGCAGAACATCTCAACCGCCCAACTGCAGAACGCGCAAAGCGCATTCGAACTCGACCAAGTGGCACTCGCCGCCGCACGCGCCCATCTCGGCGGCGTGGCGGCCAGCATTCGCCAAGCTTGGGGAAGCGCGCTCGGCACCGCGCTGATCGACAACGCACCGCTGCTCAACGAACTCCTGGCGCGCAACATCTATCTCGTCAAAGTCACGCTGCCTCCCAGTGTCGATACCCCGAGCCCGCCCGAGACCGCGGATGCGAGGCTGAACGACCGCACCATCGTGCGGCTCAACTACATCTCCTTGGCGGCAACCACCAATCCGAAACTGCAAGGCATCAGCTATTTCTACACCGCCCCGGCCCAGGAGGGGCTGCTGCCCGGCCTTAATCTCGAGACGACGCTCGGCGTTCGATTGGCGCAGCGCGGCTGGATCGTGCCGAATTCGGCGGTGGTGTGGCTCGAAGGCCAGGCCTGGATCTACATACGCACCGATCCCAAGACCTTCATCCGGCAAAGGATCTCGCCCGACCGTCCCGCCGCCGACGACGGCTATATCGTTACCGGCCTGCCGCCGAACGCCGACGTCGCGGTGCACGGCGCGCAAATGCTGCTCTCCGAGGAGTTCCGCGCCCAGGTCCCGGTCGAGGATTAACGGTGATGCGCGTCGCCGGTTTTCAGGCCTTCATCATCCGCTTCGCGCTGCGCTTTCGCGGCATCATCGTCGTCCTCTCCGCCCTGCTCGTCGCCTACGGCATCTATGTGCTGAGCCACGCGAGCTACGACGCCTTTCCGGAATTCGCCCCGCCCCAGGTCGACGTGCAGACGGAAGCGCCGGGCTTCGCCTCCGAACAGGTCGAGACTTTGGTTACCCGGCCGATCGAAGCGGCGATCAATGGCGCGCCCAATCTGCAACGCATCACGTCGAGCTCGATCCAGGGCCTTTCCGACATCAAGGTCTATTTCGATCCGAGCACGGACCTTTTCCATGACCGGCAGCTGGTCGCCGAGCGCCTTTCGGTCGTGGTCGCTCAATTGCCGGCGGGAGTCGAACCGCCGGCGATGACGCCGCTCACCTCATCGGCCGCGACCGTTCTGGTGATCGGCTTCACCTCGTCCAAACTCTCGCTGATGCAGCTGCGCACCGTCGCCAAATGGACGGTGCGCCCGAGCCTTCTGTCGGTACCCGGTGTGGCCGGCGCCGAGATTTTCGGCGGCGAAGAAAAATCGACGCAGATCCTCGTCCATCCCGATCGGCTCATCCGCTTCGGCCTGAGCATGGAAGACGTTCTCGCCGCGGCGCGACGCTCGACCGGTGTGCGCGGCGCCGGGTTCGTCAGCACGCCGAACCAGCAGATCACCTTGCAGACCGACACGCAGGCGATCGGTGCGGCCGACATCGCGCGTACGGTCGTGGCGCGACAGGAAGGCGGCAGCGTCACGTTGGGAGATGTCGCGGACGTCATCGAAGCGCCGGAACCGGCCATCGGCGGCGCCGCCATCATGGGCGAGCCCGGCGTCGTCATGAACATCGACGAGCAATATGGCGCCAACACGCTCGACGTCACCAAGGAGATCGAGGCGGCGCTCGCCGACCTTCAACCAACTTTGAAGGCCGAGGGCGTGACCCTGCATGGCGGACTTTTCCGCCCCGCCAACTTCATCATCGCCGCGACCGACAATCTGCGCGTCTCGTTGCTGATCGGCGGCGTTCTCGTCGTCGCCGTGCTCATTCTTTTCCTGTTCGATCTGCGTGCCGCGGCGATTTGCTGCTCGGCGATCCCGATCTCGCTGCTCGCCGCCGTCGTGGTGCTGCAGCAATATGGCGTGACGCTCAATACCATGACGCTCGGCGGACTGGCGATCGCCCTCGGTGAGGTCGTCGACGACGCGGTCATCGGCATCGAAAACATCACGCGGCGGCTGCGCGAGAACCGGCAGCGAAGCGAGCCGCGCCCGGCGGCGCGCGTCGTGCTCGAGGCGACCTATGAGGTTCGCAGCGCCGTCGTCTATGCGACCTTCGCCGTGCTTCTCGTCTTCCTGCCGGTCGTCACGCTCGCGGGCGTGGCCGGCCGCCTGTTCGCTCCCCTCGGTCTCACCTACATCTTCGCGGTTCTGGCCTCGCTCATCGTCGCCGTCACCGTGACGCCGGCGATGTCGCTGCTCTTCCTGCCGAACCACACTAAGGAGCGCGTACCGCCCGTGGTGCGTTGGACGCGCGGCCGATACGAAGCGATTTTGCAGCGCGTGGTACGCGCTCCGCGCCTGGCCATTGCCTTCGCCGCGGTGCTCACGTTCGGCGGAATCGCCCTGCTGCCGCTGTTTGGCGAAACCTTTCTTCCCGACCTGCAGGAAGGCCATTTCATCGTACATATGACCGTCATGCCGGGGACGGCCACATACGAGTCTCTGCGCATGGGAGCGCGCGTGACCGCGGTTCTCGAAAAACTGCCCATCGTCCGCACGGTCGCCCAACGGGTCGGGCGCGCCGAACGCGCCGCCGCCGGCGACACGCATGGCCTGCATCAGAGCGAATTCGAAGTGGAGCTCACCACGCCTTCCGGCGACGCCGCGAAGAACGCCAAGACGAATATTCTGCGCCACCTGACGAATTTCCCGGGCGTCAATTTCTCCGCCAATACATTCTTGACGGAGCGCGTCAACGAGACCTTCTCCGGCTATACGACGCCGGTCGCGGTGAACGTCTACGGCCGCGACCTCGATGTCATCAACGATACGGCGCAGCGCGTCGCCGACGTTTTGCGCGGCATTCCCGGCGCGACTTCGGTGGAGATGGAATCGCCGCTTGGCCTGCCGCAGATCATGATCAAGCTGCGCCCCGTCGATCTACAGCGCTGGGGCTTCGATCCGGCCGGCATCCTCGATGTCATTCGCACCGCCTATCAGGGCGACATCGTCGGCCAAACCTACGAGGGCGACCGGGTCTTCGACGTGGTCGTTCGGCTCGCGCCGCGCCAGGGCAATATCGCCGACATTCGCGATCTGCCGATCGCCGCCCCGGACGGCACTTACGTCCACCTGAGCCAGGTGGCCGACGTCAAGGCCTCCTCCGGACTCTATGAAATCCAGCATCAAGGAGGCCGCAGGCTGCAATCGGTCACGCTCGACGTGCAGGGACGCGATCCCACCTCCTTCGTCGCCGACGCGCGCCGCGCCATTTCGGAAAAGGTGAAACTGCCGCCCGACACTTACATCGTCTATTCGGGCGCCGCCGAAGGACAGGCGCAAGCGCAAGCCGACCTCACGCTGAAAGGTCTTTTCGCCGGCATCGGCATTGCGCTTCTGCTTTCGGTGGTCACGCGCAATTGGCGCAATCTTCTCATCACCATGGCCAACCTGCCCTTCGCGCTCGTGGGCGGGGTCGTGGCGGTTTTCTTTTCAGGCGGCGTTTTGTCGCTCGGCTCGCTCGTCGGCTTCGTGACGCTCTTCGGCATCACCTTGCGTAATTCGATGATGATGATCTCGCATTACGAGCATCTGGTCGCGGTCGACGCGCAACAATGGCGCTTGGAGACGGCCGTGCGCGGCGCGGGCGACCGGCTCGCGGCGGTGCTCATGACCTCGCTCGTTACCGGCCTCGGCCTTCTGCCCCTCGCACTCGGATCGGCAGCTCCCGGCCGCGAAATCGAAGGGCCCATGGCCATGGTCATTCTCGGCGGCCTGTTCACATCGACCGCGCTCAACCTCTTCGTTCTTCCGCCGCTCGCCCTGCGCTACGGACGCTTCTCCGCCGTCACCGGCGGCGACGAACTTCTCGATGCGGCGGACGCGCCGGTTCCCGAAAACGACCGCGCGCCCGTCCCCGCCCTCGCCCCTTCGGAATGACAGCCGCTAATTCAGCGCCTTCCAATTGTCGGCGAAGAACCCGCGCGCGTCGAGCCCGCCGCTCATTTCGCCGGGCGCGGCCTTGCCGCCCACGCAGCGCCAGACATAGGCCGTATCATGGCCCGTGACATACATGGGAATGAAATCCGAACCCGGATTGCTCCGGCACCATGCGTCGGCGGGCGGCATGTCCTTGCTGAGATTGGCCTTCCCGCAAGGCAGATTGGCACCGACCGTGCAGAGCATCACATGTCCGCCGGCGCAGCGGTAATAGCTCGTCTCGAGCGCATATTTTCCGTCGATTCCGAAAATGTGCTGCAGCGGCGCGGCGAGCGCCGCGACGGCAGGGCGCAGCTGATCGTCGTTGACGACCCGCGCGCAATAGCGGCGCGGCGTCTCGGCTGCTTTTGGGCTTGCCGCCGCGCAAAATAGGCCCGCGATAAGCGCCAGGATGAATCGAATGTCGTAGGGGCTTGGGCTCATCCGATCCTCCAGCTTACAGTCCTGCAAGCGCCGCCCGGCGCCGTGCAACCCTTATTAGAGCGCTGATCTATAATGCATATTTGACAAGTCTGCGGCATGGGTTCGTAGCTTCTTCGGGGCGTGGCATCGAGGCATCGCAAAGCGGCGCCCTTTCGTCCCGCCTTGCTCTTCAGCGGCGCTTCGATTAAATCTCCTTGGCCAATTGGAATCGTTTCGAAATTCGAGGTCGCTGTGCATTCTTCGGCAAAGCCGCTCCGCAAGAGCCCGACGCGGTCTTTCGCGCCGGTTGTGGCGTGCCGGCGCCCGACTTTCCTGTGGACCAGCCTGCTTCTCCTTAGGCGCCCCTGAGGGCCGCCGGGGCTATGCCCAGGTCCTTGGGGGATCGCGTGAGCAAGCCGCCACTCGAAGCAGGAAAATTCCATGACCCAACCGAACGATAAAAACGGCGCGAGCCCAGCCGACCGAGTGCTCATCTTCGATACGACGCTGCGCGACGGCGAGCAATCGCCCGGCGCCTCGATGACTCTCGAAGAAAAGCTCGAAGTCGCCGAGCTTCTCGATGCCATGGGCGTCGACGTCATCGAAGCCGGATTCCCGATCGCCTCCGAAGGCGATTTCGAGGCGGTGAGCGAAGTCGCGCGGCGCGTCAAGCGCGCAAGCGTCGCCGGGCTTGCCCGTTCGGCGGCCAAGGACATCGACCGCGCCGGCGAGGCGCTCCGCCTGGCGGTGCGGCCGCGTATCCACACGTTCATTTCGACATCGCCGCTGCACATGAAATTCAAGCTCAACAAAGAGCCGGCC
>JASHVQ010000200.1 GCA_030044485.1 Methylovirgula sp.
AAGGCATTCTTCGTAAGCCTTTACATAATCGTTCCAGAATTTTCGCTCCTCGATATCCGCCATGCTGAATTTCCAATTCTTTTCCGGCTCGTCGATGCGCGCGAGGAAGCGCTTTCGCTGCTCTTCCTTCGAGAGGTGGAGGAAGAACTTGATGATGCGTGTTCCATTGTCATGGAGATGTCTCTCCAAATCCACGATTGAACGGTACCGATCTTGCCACAACGTCTTGTCATCGCGTGGCGGATCTACGAGACCTTCGCTGCGAAGAATCTCGGGATGCACACGGACGATCAGCACTTCCTCGTAATAGGATCTGTTGAAAATGCCGATCTTGCCGCGTGCCGGCAGATCGCGTGTCGTGCGCCAGAGAAAATCGTGTTCCAACTCGGCGGGGCTGGGATGTTTGAAGCTAAAGACCTGGCAGCCTTGCGGATTGACTCCCGACATCACATGCTTGATGGCGCCGTCCTTTCCAGCGGCATCGGTCGCCTGAAAGATCAGCAGGATCGCATAGCGGTTCGATGCATAGAGGAGCTGCTGCTGCGCGCTCAGTTGCTTGACATGCTCCTTCAGAATCTCCTCGTATTGATCCTTCGACTTGTACACGGGGGCGACCTTCGTCGGCCACTTCTTAAGATTGACGGCATCTCCTTCGGCTACGCGAAAGTCGGTTGAATTGATTTTCATTCCAACCCCTTCCTGCTCCACTGTGCACCGGGTCGGCACGCCGCGGAAAGTGGCGCGGCTTGGCTGGCTGCGGCGCCGAACTAAGGGCGCACGAGCGCCAGCGTGTGCTGCGCAATCAGGCGCTTTCCGCCGATGGACGCGCGTCGCGATATGCGTCGCGATATACATGGAAGGCATCCCGGGGAAAAAGCCGAAAGACACGCGGCAGGACGCCCGGGGTGTCGGGAGTGCACCACGTAGCCGCCCGCGAAGATCGCGGTCCAGACGGCGAGAATGCCGATCGTATCGGGGGCAGGCTGTTCAAGGTTCCCATGAGGTTTCTCGCCGGGTTTCTTTTCGGTTTCCCCTGGGTTTCTCGCTAAGCTCCGGCTCGGCTTGGCTGGCGTGGGCCGTTGTATTTTTGGTACAGGACAATTCATTCGCGCACTTGGTCTTGATACCTTCCGTAAAGTCGAGTTAGCGTGCGTCAAAGTCTATTTTGAAAGCGATTTGGGGGCGCGCGATGAAAAGGCTCATTTTGAGTGCCGCGGTCGTTCCGCTTTTCTCCTTTGCGGCCTATGCCGCGGATCTGCCGACCACAAAGGGGCCGCCGGTCTTCACTCCACCGCCGCCGCCGGTTTTCTCATGGACCGGATTTTATGTCGGCGCTCAGGTCGGTTATGAATGGGGCACGAGAGCGACCCGTATTTCATAAATTATCCAAGCGGGACGTTCGGCGCGCCGATACCGAGCTACACCGATTCGGGTGTCGTCGGCGGCCTGCATGCCGGCTATAATTATCAGATCGACCAATTCGTCTTGGGTATCGAAGGCGACATCGAGGGGTCGTCCTATTCGGGTTCGACCGACCCGGTTGTTGATTATAAAGGCGCCATCGTCACCTACACGGCGGGGACCCAAATACCCATCCAAGGCTCGGTGCGCGGCCGGATCGGCTGGACCTGGAACCGCGTGCTGATCTACGCCACCGGCGGCGTCGCCTTCGGCGACGTCCAAAATAGTCTGAGCTATACGTATTTCGTTGATCCATACATTTCGGCAACGAATGGACGAGTCGGCTGGACGGTCGGCGGCGGCGTCGAATATGCCCTCGATCCCAATTGGTCGGTGCGTCTCGAGTACCGCTACACGGATTATGGCACCTACGACTTTGTCCTCTACGCGCCTCCCTTCGACGGCGACGCCGCGATCGTCGAACACGAGCGGGATAATCGCGTCGAGGCGGGGTTCAGCTATAAGTTCGACATGTTTGCGCCGCCCGCGCCGGTCGTCGCCAAATACTGATCTCCTCGACCCCCTGATTTGAACGTTCATGGCGGTCTTTGGAGCATGAGAGCCGGCAGATTCCTTCTGCCGGCTTTCTTCATTGCGGGGATGAGGACGCGGGCCCCAGGTGATTGAGGGGTGCTCCATTGGCGCGGCCTCGCCAGGTTAAATTGATAAAGCCATGTTGATTTTACGGGCGGCGCGAGGCGCGCTAGAAGCTCCAGTCGGGCCGGTCGTTTCGTTGCGCGCCTCCATGGGCTTATTCGCTAATCATGGGCTCAAAAGAAACCTGCTGAAGGCGATCGCTTGCGCGGCGCCTTGCGCGGCTTTCCCGCTTCTGGCGACGCTCGCCTACGGCCAGTCGGCCGGCGCGCCGCAGTTCAGCGACCCTTATGGCGGCGTCGCCACCTACCTCGATGGCGCGCCGTCAAAACCGCCGGACGCCGCCAAACCCGCGGCGAAACTAATCTCCAAGAGCAAGATCGCCGCGAAAAAGCCGCCCGTTTCCGCGAGCGTCCTCGACGCCGCGACGTGGACCTTGGCGGATCCTTCTTTGGCGGCGGGTCCGGCGCCGGCGGCTCCGTCGCTTGCGACCCATGCGCCCGCCGCAGACAGCGCGCTGGGCTTCGGCCTCAAATGGTATGGAGAGAACGCTCCCTATTATAACGCCGGCACCTCGACGATCTCGGGGGTCGATGAGATCAAGCGCGATAGCAATGGCCTGCTCGGCGAACTGAGCTCGACCGGCAATGGCGTCGAGGCCGGCGTGAATCTGAAGTTCTGAGCGTTACGCGCCGCATTTCCCCGAAGCGAAGCGGCTGAAAGTCTCATCAAAGAAAGAGGCCGCCAGTTGGGCGGCCTCGCGCTTGGTCCGACCGGCTCTAGCCGCAGTGCACGCGCCCATAGGGGCCGCGCCAGCAACCGCCGTAGAAGCGCCAGCCCGGGCCGCGCCAATAGGGGCCGCCCCACGGGCCGCCATTGCGGCGGCAGCCCCCATAAGGGCCGCGGTGCCAGCCGGGGCCGCAGCCGCCGGCGACAAGCGTGATTTGCGGGGCAGAGGCGCCGTCGACGCCGGAGACCGGCATGGCCTGGCTCGCCGAAGCGGCGAGCGCCAGAAAGGCGGCGGCGGAGAGTGGCAGGATGAATTTCAGCATTTTGTCCTCCCGGACTTTTTCTAAGACCGCCCCTTATAGCGGGGCGAGATGAACGCCCGGCAACGAATCGCGGCGTTTTCGAGCTTTTTCAAGGTTAAGTTGGCGTTCGGGCCGAATTTGGACGCCCGCCAGCCGATCTTTAGGCCTGACGCTGCCGTTCAGGCCGCGCCCATGGGGCGTTGCGCGGGATCGGCGAAGTGGCGGCAGAGCGACCTCATCAATTCGGCCGCCTCCGGCCCGTGAAAGCATTTGGCGCGTTCGCAGACGCCAAGCTTGGCGGTTTTCAGCACGCCCTGGATTTCGTGGCGCTCCAAGACGCCTTTGTCGAGCAAGGCATCCAGAAGCGCGAAAAGAACGGCGCTGCTGACGATCGCCAAACTGGTTTCCGATGTGATGGGACTGAGCGCGGGCATGGCTTCCTCCTGGCACCGCTAATGCGCATAGTATAACTCAGTCCACGCAGCCGAGGGGATTATCTCTTTCGCCGCCGCGCCGCCTCCCGCCCGGAAATTCGGGCCGAGGCGGCCCGCGAGCCTTCAGCGGAACTTCACGCCCATGCGCGGCGGCCGGCGCCAGGCGACCCAGCAATAGCGGCGCGACCGGTCGGCGTCGAAGACGAGGTCGAAAGTGTTGCGCGGCGGCACGGCGCCGCGCAGTTCGAGACAAGCGCCGCTTTCCGAAAGATTGCGCACGATGCAGGCGATGGGATCGCCGCCCAGCCAGACGATCTGCGCGCTTTTCAGCGTCCGGGCGCGCGGCGCCTTGCGGCGATGCACCTTGGCGCTGCGCCGGTCGTCAACCACCGGGTCGATGCGGGCAACCGCGGAGCGAAGCCCGTCCAGGTCGGAGTCGGTCATGCCCGAAAGATAGCAGACCGCCCCGCGCCAATGGGGCGCCCTTCAACTTCTTGGTTTCCCAAGGGTGAACGCTCAGGCTCCTGCAGCGCCACGCGGCAGGCCGACAGGCGAAAGCTCGGCGGCCGAAGCTAGGGCTGCTTGGCGCAGATCGCCCGCATGCCGACCGCCGGGGCGGCGCAGGAGGCGGAAGAGAGCGTCGCATCGACGCTTTGGGTGACAACCGCAGGGACGGCGGGTTTCGGATAGCCGATGCAGACGGCGGCGACGATCACTTCATCGGCGGCGCAGGTGATCGTACATCCGGACGCATTGCAGGCATTGGCGCCAAGCGAGATCACGCGCAGCGGCATATTGCTGCCCGCCGGCCCGGCCGGCCCGGCCGGCCCCATGGGGCCGGTATCGCCCTCGACGCCCTTGTCGCCGCGGTCGCCCTTCGGACCGATCGGTCCCTGGTAGCCCTGCGGGCCGCGCGGTCCAGGCGCCCCTTGCGGGCCTTGCGCGCCCTCCAAACAGCCAGCCAGGGCGAGCGAAGCCAATCCCAAACCGAGAATCGCCAGGGCGCGCATATCTGCCTCCCGCGCCCAGAATTGGCGCGTCGCTGGGCTTCGTCAATCGCGCCCGGCGCTCCTATTGGCAGACTTTAATGCCGAGGCCGGCCGCCGTCTGCCAGCTCATCGGCGTCCAGCCTTCCTGGTCGAGCGCGTGATGGACCTTCACCCATTTGCGGATCGCCGCCGGATAATAGCTCGCCGCATAATCGTCGACATATTGCGGCGCCTTTTTCCCGTCGATTTCCGCCGTATGGAAATAGAGCATGCTGCCTTTGAGGACGCAGGCGCCAGCGATGCCGAGCAGCAAAGTGCAGGACGAGAAACATTCCCTGGGAAGTCGGTAGAGATAGTCGTTGCGATGCGCTTCGACGAATTCGATGCGCGCCAGAAGATTGCCGCCGTTATCCTGATCGACGACGTCCGGCAGACGATTGGCGGAACGGTCCAAGAGACCGGCGCCCTGCGCCGGGCCGAGCGACAGAAGCGCGGTCAAAAAAAGAATTGCCGTAAGACGCATGTTCTTTCCCTGAACTGACAAGGGCTTTTTCATAGGCTGGCCGGCGGCCAAAGCGAAGCCGTTTCCGCTTCGAATACGCGGCCTGCGACAATTTTTCGGGGAACGCAGCCCTTCGTCACTCGCGGTCTGCGTAAAATTCGATCCGCACGATGTGGTCTCTGACATCGGAATCGTCGATCCGGTCCGTGAAATATTGCGGATTGATCTCGAGTTTGACGTAGGACGGATCGTAGCTTTGGTAGTCGACGACGTCGGCCGGGATGAGATTATAGGCGCTGTCGGCGCGCACGCTGAAACGCGCCGCGGCAAATCCATTCGGCAGAACGCAGATCACGTCGAAGGGTCGGGTGATCGCCAAGTCCGAATATGCGCCCGGCGCGAATCTGACCGCGACATTGGTCTCGTTCAACAGCCGCAACGTCTTGGTCGCGTCGTTGACGAGAAGCGTCGCGCTGGCAAAAGGCCGCGGCGCGGCTGAAAGCGGCGCGGCGAGCGCCGTCGATGCCAGAACGGCGGCAAGCGCCGCCGCTGCCAAAACGTGGGTCGCCGCGTTCCGCATCGCGTTCTTCCCTAGAGCCAGCGCCGCGGTCCCTGGCCGCTTGCTCCGGCGCTGCTGCCTGCAACCGCGCGCCAGATCAAAAGAACAATGACGGCGCCGATCGTCGCGCCGATCAGGCCCGCGCCCTGATCCATGCGATACCAGCCGATCAACTGTCCGACATAGGTTGCGATAAAGGCACCGGCGATGCCCAGCAGGCAGGTGAGAATGAAGCCATGCGGATTGTTCGGGGCGGGCGAGAAGAACCGCGCCAAAAGCCCGGCGATAAATCCGATCAGAATGATCCAGATAAAATGCATGACAATCCTCCTTTTGGGCGCCTGGCTTTTGCCAGCCTGTTTTTCGAAGACTTGGGCCAAGCCCGCGGGCCTGTCAATTGCGGCTTCGGATAGCGCAGGGCGGCGAAAATCTGGTGACGCCCGCTCTACGCAAAGGGCAGGCGGAGCATGCGGCAGAGATCGCCTTGTTTCGCGGCCGGGGCATGCGCGGCGCGGATCAACAGGCATTGTGACCTGGCGAAGACGCTGAGCAGGGAGGAATCCTGCTGAGCGAAGGGGGTGGCGACCGGCAGGCCGTCGGCAGGGCGCAGCAGCGCCGCGCGCATGAAATCCTCGCGCGGCCCGTTGGCGGGCAAATCCTTGCCGAGCACCGCCGGTTCGCTTCGATCTTCGCCGGCTTTGGGGTCGCCGCAAAGCGCGCGCAGCAGCGGCGCCAGAAAGACCAGGGCGCAGACCAGCGCGGCGGCGGGATTGCCGGGCAGGCCGAGGATCGCCATGTCGCCGAGCCGTCCATGCAGCAACGGCTTGCCGGGCCGCATGGCGATACGCCAGAAGCCGAGCTCCATGCCCTGATGGGCGAGCGCCGATTTGACGAGATCATGATCGCCAACCGAAGCGCCGCCGAGGGTGACGAGCACGTCGGCGCCGGCATCGCGTGCCGCCCGGATCGCCTTCTCGAGCGCGGCGAAATCGTCGGGCACGATGCCGAGGTCGAGCGGCGCGCCGCCGGCAAGCCGCACATGGGCGGCGACGCCCGGCGCATTGGAAGCGACGATCCGATCGCGCCCGCCGCCGCCCGGCGCAACGAGCTCGTCGCCGGTTGCGAGAATGGCGACGCGCGGCCGTTTGGCAACCGGCAGAACGGCGTAATCCATCGCCGCGGCGAGGGCGATCTCGCTGGGCCCGAGCCGCGTGCCGGTTTCGAGCAGGACTTGGCCTTGCTCGAAGTCGATCCCGGCAAGGCGGATATGGCTCCCCAAGGCGACGCTTTGCGCGGCGACCACGACGTCGCCCTCGATCCGCGCCTCTTCCTGGATCAGGATCGCATCGGCGCCTTCCGGCACGGGCGCGCCGGTCAAAATGCGCACGGCCTCGCCGGCGCCGATCGCGCCCGCATATCCGTGCCCGGCGGCGCTCAGTCCAATCAGCCTGAGACGCGCCGGCGGCCTTGCAACGTCGGCCGAGCGCAGCGCAAATCCGTCCATGGCCGAGAGCGCCGAAGGGGGTTGCGTGCGCTTTGCCGCGAGCCGGGCGGCAAGCGTGCGTCCCAGCGCCTCGTCAAGTCCGACATCTTCTTGTCCGCAGCGGCGCGCCGCGGCGAGAATCCTGCTGCGCGCCTCGGCGACGGAGAGCATCAGCGCTTAAAAGTGCCGGTCTTGCCGCCGGTCTTCTCGACGAGTTCGATCGCCTCGATACGCATGCCGCGATCCGCCGCTTTCAGCATGTCGTAGATCGTCAGGCAGGCGACGGCGACCGCGGTCAAGGCTTCCATTTCGACGCCCGTCTGGCCGGCGAGCTTGGCGCGCGCCGAAACCTTGAGGCCGGGCAGGGCCGGATCAGGCTCGACATCGACCTCGATGCCGCTGAGCGGCAGCGGATGACAGAGGGGGATCAAATCCGCCGTCTTTTTCGCGGCCATAATGCCGGCAATGCGCGCCGCGCCGAAAACATCGCCCTTCTTGGCATTGCCGGAGAGCGCCAGCCGCAAGGTCTCGGGCCGCATTCTCACCTGGCCCTGCGCCGTGGCGCTGCGCTCGCTCACCGGTTTTTCGGAGACGTCGACCATCTGAGCTCGGCCGGAAGCGGCGAGATGAGTGAGCTTGCTCATGCCTGCGCCTTGCCCAGATGGCCGCGCTCGGAAACCGGGCCGTAGAGCAGGCCGCGCGTCGCCTCGGCCACGTTCGGCTCGCGCATCAAGCTTTCGCCGACCAGAAAGACTCTGATCCCGGCACGGCTAAGGCGCAGGCAGTCGGCGTGCGTCGCAATCCCGCTTTCGGCGACGACGATGCGGTCGGAAGGAATTTTTTCGGCGAGCCTTTCGCAGGTTTCGAGCTTCGTCTGGAAATTGCGCAGATCGCGATTGTTGATGCCGACAAGCCGCGTCTCGAGTTCGAGCCCGCGATCGAGCTCTTCTTCGTCATGCGCCTCGACGAGGACGTCGAGCGCGAGATCATGCGCAGTCTTGTTAAGGCGCTTGGCCTCTTCGTCGCTGACGCAGGCCATGATGATCAGGATGCAATCCGCCCCATAGGCGCGCGCTTCGTAGACCTGGTAGGGATCGAAGAGAAAATCCTTGCGCAGCACGGGGAGTTGGCTCACGCGGCGCACGGCTTCGAGATAGTCGAGCTTTCCCTGGAAAGACGGCGTATCGGTGAGGACCGAGAGGCAGGCTGCGCCGCCGTGCTGATAGGCCTTAGCGAGGCTCGGCGGATCGAAATCGGCGCGAATGAGGCCCTGCGAAGGACTGGCCTTCTTGATTTCGGCAATCAGGCCCAGGCGGCCCTCGCCGAGCTTGGCGTCGATCGCCCTCACGAAGCCGCGCGGCGCATGCTCATGCGCCCGCCGTTCGAGCGTCGACAGCGGCATGCGCAATTTCGCTTCGCCGATCTCCTTGCGCTTATAGGCTTCGATCCGCCTCAAAATATCGGCCATCAGCGTCACCTTTGGAATTCGCCTTCGGCCGGGCGAATTCCGCTCAGGAAACGAAAGATGTCGAGCAAAATGTCAAGTCTCTTTCCCAACCGATTGCGAGACTTCGATCAATTTGACAAGTACGCCCGCGGCGCCCCCGGTGTCGAGCGCCGCGCCGGCCAAAGCCGCGCCCTCCTTGAGATCGGCGGCCTTTTCGGCAACAACCAGCGCCGCGGCGGCATTCAAGACCGCTATATCGCGATAGGCATTGCGCGCCCCCCCGAGCACCGCTTTGAGCGCGGCGGCGTTATGGGACACATCGCCCCCCTTGAGATCGGCGAGATCGGCGCGCGGCAGGCCCGCCTCCTCGGGGGTGACCTCGAATCTGCGAATTGCCCCGGCTTCGAGCGCCGCGACCTGGGTCGGCCCGGTGGTCGTCAGCTCGTCGAGCCCGTCCGAACCATGCACCAGCCAGACCCGCTCCGAGCCAAGATCGCGCAAAACTTCGGCGAGCGGGGCAAGCCAATGAACGGAAAAGACGCCGAGCACTTGCCGCTTGACGCCGGCCGGATTGGCGAGCGGCCCGAGCAGATTGAAAATGGTGCGCGTGCCAAGCTCGGCGCGGATCTTGCCGACATGGCGCATGGCGGCATGATGCAGAGGCGCGCTCATGAAGCCCATGCCGGCCGTGGCGATCGCCGCCGAAATCTGCTGCGGGGCGAGATCGGTCCTGACGCCGAGCGCCGCCAGAACGTCACTTGCGCCGGATTTGGATGAGGCGGCGCGATTGCCATGTTTGGCGACCGGCACGCCGCAGGCGGCAACGATCAGCGCGGCGAGCGTCGAGACATTGTAGGTGGCGTGGCCGTCGCCGCCCGTGCCGACAATGTCAATCGCCTCGGGAGGCGCCGCGACGCGCAGCATTTTGGCGCGCATTGCCGCTGCCGCGCCGGCAATCTCCTCGACCGTTTCGCCGCGTGCCCTGAGCCCCATCAGAAAGCCGCCGGTCTGCGCCGGCGTGACTTCGCCGGAGAGCAACATGTCGAAGGCGCGCTCCGCCTCGGCGCGCGTCAGGCCTTCGCCGGCGGCGACTTTGGCGATCAGCGGCTTGAAAGCGTCCATGCCGCTTCCTTGCGCCCGCCGTTTGCCGAGCGCAAGCCGTCTGCCGCCTGCGTCGCGGGACAAGGTGAATTTCATTCTTTGAGCGCCGTACCGAGCCGCCACCGGCAGGCCCAGATTGCCAGTGTGGCGAGAGCGGCGCGCGCCGCGACACTGAGGAAAAATTAAGGCGCGCGCCTGCGGATGGGCGAAGAGGCCGAGGCGCGAAACCGGCGGTTGGAGGCTCTCAGTCGAGGGCACGATGAACGTTCATTTGCCGCGCCGCGCCTTGTTCCATTCGGCGGCGATGTCGAGAAAATTGGCAAGAATGCGGTGGCCGTGTTCGGAAGCGATGCTTTCGGGGTGAAACTGCACGCCGTGCGTCGGCAAGTAGCGATGCGAAAGGCCCATGATGAGGCCGTCCGTCTCGGCGGTGACGCGCAAATCCTCGGGCAGGTTCTCGCGCTTGACGACGAGCGAATGGTAGCGCGTGGCGCGGAACGGCCCGTTGATGCCGCGGAACACCGTTTCGCTGGCATGGCAAATCTCGGAAATCTTGCCGTGCACGGGCAGGGGCGCGCGCACGACTTCGCCACCGAAAATTTCGCCGATCGCCTGATGCCCGAGGCAGACGCCGAAGATTGGCACCTCGGCGCTCGCCGCCTTTATGAGATCGAGGCAGATCCCGGCCTCGCGCGGCGTACACGGCCCTGGCGAGAGGACGATTGCATCCGGCCGCGCCGCAAGAATATCGGCGACGCTCACTGCATCGTTGCGGTGGACGCGGACCTCGGCGCCGAGACTGCCGAGATAATGCACCAGATTGGAGGTGAAAGAATCGTAATTGTCGACGAGCGTGACGGCGGGCATGGGGCTTCTTGGGCCGCGCGGCGGGCGAGGTCAAGGCCAAACGACACCGCGTTGTTGCGAGCCGAAGGCGAAGCAATCCAGAGCCATTTCTGGATTGCTTCGTCGCTGAGGCTCCTCGCAATGACAGGCTAAGCAGCCTGGCACGCCGGAGGTGCCATGAATTCGGGCCCGACCGGACTTTTGACGGTCTCGACGAGAATGCGATCGATCTCTGCCAAAGCGGAGGCATCGAGCTTCCAGCCCATGACGTCGGCGACCGGGTCGAGCTGAGAGGGATGCCGCGCCCCCCAGAGGGCGACGCCGAGCGGCTGTTTGTCGAGCACCCAGCGCAGCGCCAGATGCAGCACGCGTTTGCCGTAGTTTTTTCGCGCGAATTCGTCGAGCCGCGCCACGGCCGTCAGGTATTGCGAAAAGCGCGGCGGCTGGAATTTCGGATCGTGGCGGCGCAGGTCGTCGCCGGTGAACGTGCTGTCGGGCCGCATCTTGCCGCTGAGCAGGCCGCGGCAGAGGGCGCCGTAGGCGAGCGTCGCGATCTTGTGCCTGGCGCAATATGGGAGCACGTCCGCTTCCGCCTCGCGTTCGAAGAGGTTGTAAGGGGGCTGCGCGGTGTGCAAGGGTGCGACGGCGCGAAAAGCCTCCATCTGCGCGGGATCGAAATTGCTGACGCCGATCGCACGGATCTTGCCGGCCTTGTAGAGAGCGTTCAACGCTTCGGCCGTCTCGGCAATCGGCGTGTTCGGGTCGGGCCAATGGACCTGATAGATGTCGATGACGTCGGTCTTGAGACGGCGCAGCGAATCCTCGACCTCCTTTGCGATACGCGCCTTGCTGGCGTTGCGGAACGGCTTGCCGTTTTTCCAGTCGAGCGCGACTTTTGTAGCGATAATGACGTTCTGACGTTGCCCGCTTTCCGCAAGCGCCTGGCCGACGATCTCTTCGGAATGGCCGAAGCCGTAGACGGGTGCGGTGTCGATGATGTTGATGCCGCGATCGAGTGC
>JASHVQ010000201.1 GCA_030044485.1 Methylovirgula sp.
ATATCTTGGCAAACCAAAGCTTGCGAAATAGCAGCGTTTTTCGGGGACCGGCTCTGTCGGTGCCTATGTGGTTTTCCAGCCTTTAGCCTTTGCGCCTCCGGGCTTGGCGCGACGCGGCACTTTTTGCGGCCAGCCGACGATGTGGCTTTCATACTCGTCGGCTTCGACCTCGCGCTCCGAAGCGGCAACCCGACCGCGCACCGAAATGCCGGCTTGATGCACGGTCTCGGTCGAGCCTGAGATGAGCGGATGCCACCAGGCGAGGCGGCGGCCCTCGGCCAGCAGCCGGTAGGCGCAGGTAGGCGGCAGCCAATAAAGGGCGCGCGCCAGGTCAGGCGTAAGCTTGAGGCAGTCGCGAACGCGGCGGCGACGGCCGACATAGTCGGTGCAGCGGCAGGTCCCTGCATCGAAGAGGCGGCAGGCAATGTCGGTGAAATGTACCTCGCCCGTATCCTCGTCCTCGAGCTTGACGAGGCAGCAGCGCCCGCATCCGTCGCAAAGGCTTTCCCATTCGGCGGTGCTCAGCGCTTCGAGCGGCTTTTTTTCCCAGAAGGGCCTGTCGTCCTTTGCCATGCGCTGCCCCCGATCTGCGAAGGACGCCATATAGGCCGGCGCCGGAGCCTTTCGCCATCTCTATCTGCAGGATTGTGGATGGGCCATAAAATTGCAAAGATTGCGGGCGCTTGTGAGCATCCCGCGGGATCGGCGGCCCGCGAAGGAGAGAGCCGGACGTGGCCGACAATTTCTCTAACTTCCTCAAGGCGCTGAGAGCGACGCGGCTTTACAGGAGCGGGGCGCGCGCGCTGCTCGGCTTCGACGCTTTCGTCGATTCCTCGGTTTACGATTCGCAGGAGCGGGCGCGCGGCGCCTACGCGGCATTCGCCGCCTTCATGGACCGGATGCACGTCTCGGGCTGGCGCCGGCTGCTCAATGAGCTTCTCTGCGAAGGCTCGAACATAGCGCTCGCCGCCGGCATGCTCGCTCTGTTCCTGGCAATCCCCGCCTTTCAGGAAACATCCGACGACTGGCTGAAGAAGGAGGATCTCGCCGTCACCTTCCTCGACCGATACGGCCAGGAGGTCGGACAGCGGGGCATCAAGCACGACGATTCCGTGCCGCTCGAACAGATGCCGAAATATCTGATCGAGGCGGTCATCGCCACCGAAGACCGGCGTTTCTTCGAACATGTCGGAATCGACTTCATCGGCGTCTTCCGCGCCCTGACCGTCGATGCGCGCGCCAACGGCGTCAAACAGGGCGGCTCCTCGATCACGCAGCAACTGGCGAAGAACCTGTTTCTCTCCAACGAGCGCACCCTGACCCGCAAGATCAAGGAAGCCTATCTCGCGCTCTGGCTCGAAGGCCATTTGTCGAAGCGCGAAATCCTGCAGCTCTATCTCGATCGCACCTACATGGGCGGCGGCACGTTCGGCGTCCAAGCCGCGTCGGAATTCTATTTCGGCAAGTCGGTGCGCGACGTCACGCTTGCCGAGGCCGCAATGCTAGCCGGCCTCTTCAAGGCGCCGGAAAAATACGCGCCGCACGTCAACCTGCCGGCGGCGCGCGCCCGCGCCAACGACGTGCTCAACAATTTGGTCGACGCCGGCTATTTGACGGAAGGCCAGATCTACGCGGCGGTGCGCAACCCGGCCACTCCGATCGCCCGCAATCCCGCGGCGGAAGCCCCCAACTGGTATCTCGACTGGGCTTACGACGAAGTGCGCCAGCTCGCCGACGAAGGAAAGCTGGGCAATGATCGCGTGCTCACCGTGCGCACCGCGCTCGACTCCAACCTGCAGCAATACGCCGACGAGACCATCAACAATCAGCTCGACGAATACGGCGAGGGCTATCACGTCAAAGAGTCGGCGATGGTCATTCTCGATCCGTCGAATGGCGCGGTGCGCACGATCGTCGGCGGGACGGATTATGGCGCCAGCCAATTCAACCGCGCCCTGGCGGCGCGCCAGCCCGGCTCTTCGTTCAAGCCCTTTGTCTATCTCACCGCCCTGCTGACCGGAAAGTTCCATCCCGACACGATCGTGCTCGACGCGCCGGTCTGCATCGGCGACTGGTGCCCGCATAATTTCGGCAACCTCTATATGGGCAACATTCCGCTTTATGTCGCGCTGACGCATTCGTTGAACACGGTCGCCGTGAGATTGTCGATCGCCATTGGCGAGGCCTACCCCGTGCCCGGCCACGACAACGTGTTCGAGGCCGCCAAACGCGGCCGCGCCAAGATCATCGAGACGGCGCGCAAGATGGGCATTTCGACGCCCTTGATCGACACTGTGTCGCTGCCCATCGGCGCCGACGAAGTCACGGTGATGGACATGGCCCAGGCCTATGCGACCTTCGCCAACGGCGGCAAGCGCATCCATCCTTTTGCGGCGGTCGAGATCTACAACAGCCACGGCGATCTGATCTACAGCCACGACCGGGTGACGCCCGCGCCGCAGCAAATCTTCCCGCCTTCGGCGATCCTCGACATGATTGCGATGATGAAACACGTGGTCGAGGACGGAACCGGGCGCCGGGCCATGCTCGACAACGTCGATTCGGCGGGCAAGACCGGCACCACCAACGGTTTCAAGGACGCCTGGTTCGACGGCTATACCGGCAATTACGTCGGCATCATCTGGATGGGCAACGACGACGACACGCCGACCAACAATATGACCGGCGGCTCGCTCCCCGCCGCGACATGGCACTTGATCATGCAATATGCGCATCAAGGCATCGACCTGAAACCGCTGCCGGGCGATACGACGCCGGCGCCGCCGCCAACCGCGCAGACCGTGGCGCAGACGAGCGCCGATCTCAACGCCCCGCAGAAGCCGCCCAGCCTCTCGCGCCGCTCGGCCGACGTTCTCGCCGACATCGAAGCGACGGCGAAGTCGCTCGAAAGCCAGAGAATCGGCGCCACGCAGGTCAGATAGTGCTGGGCCTTTTCAAATTTCTGACCGTCGTGCTCCTCGGGACCGCCCTGGGCCTCGCCGCGACCTACGAAGTCTTGCAGCGCGGCGTCGCCTTCGGCGCGGTCCAGGCCGGCCCGTGGAAGGGGCTGCCGAAGAGCGGCTCGCTCGACGTCGATCCCTATACGCGCGCCAAGCTGGCGCGCAGCGCCGAACTGCCGCTGGGCAGCGCCGAGGGACTGACCTTCGTCGCCAGCCGCGACAGCAGCGGCGCCGTCTTCGAGCCGCGTTGCGATTACGACGTGCGCGGCTCGGTGCCTTCGACGCGCTATTGGACGCTGACCCTGACCACGCCCAAAGGCGCGCTCATCGACAATCTCGACAAGCGCTATGGCTTTACCTCGGCGGAAATCCTGCGCGCCGCCGATGGCACGTTCGACATCACGGTGGCGCGCCGCGCCCGGCCCGGCAATTGGCTGCCGCTCGGCGCGCCGCGGCCCTTCGTGCTCATGCTGCGACTCTACGACACGCTGCTTGATTTCGGCACCGCCAAGGCGGATGCGAGCGCCATGCCGCAAATCGTCAAGGGCGCCTGCGAATGAAGATCGGCGATCGGCTCCTGAGTTTGCTGCTCTACGGCGTCGGCGTGGTCTTTGTCGCCGCCGCCGTGCATTTCATTTCCATTCTGCTGATGCCGGAACTTGCGCCGCGCGACGCCTATGCGCGGCTCTCGGCGCTCGCCAAACCCGGCCAGATGGTGCTGCTGCCGCGCGCCCTGCCCGGCCGCGAAATCACGCCCTTCGAAGATCCGGCCTTGGCTCAGGCCGTCTGTCTCTACGATCTCTCCAACGGGCCTTTGCACGTGCACGCCGATCTCGAAGATCCCGGACTTCTGACTTTGTCGTTTCGCACAAGAAACGGCAGCGTCTTCTATTCCATGACCGACCAAGCGGCGCTGCATGGGACGATCGAGGTCACCATCATGACGCAGCCGCAGCTCGACGCGCTCGAGGAAAGCGACGAGGACGAAGACGAGCCTTTGCAGGAGCTGCGCCTTGTGGCGCCGGACATAAAAGGATTTGTCCTGGTGAATGCGCTCGCCGCATTTCCGAGCGAGAGAGCGGATGCGGAAGCGCGCGCCACCTCGGTCTCCTGTTCGACCGAGACGATTGCCCGCGATTGAGCCCTTCTAGCGGCGAGCGCGGCGCCGCGCGCGGCGGCGCTGCGCGTTGCGGCTTGGCTTCGGCCGCTCCGGATAATCCTCGAACCGCGCAAAGCGCACGCCTGTGAAAAACAGGATTTCGGCGCAGACGTTTACCTCGCAAGGCGCGGTCTCGGACTGCGGACCGCAGGCGCCTCGCGCCGGCGGCCTAAAGGCAACCACATCCCCCATCCCTCGACCCCCACGCGGTCGCGCGACATGCCAACATGTCCCAGCCCAAACCTGGGGCGGATTTGGTTAACGCCGTCTCAACGCTGGCGGCCGCTCGAAAGAAATTGCGCTGGGAGGGCGCCAGCGACGCTCAGACCGATGCGTCGAGGAAGTTGCGACCGGAACGATCTTCGACCTCGACGATCCATAAATCGACGTCGAAGGCGATCTCGCGCTTCAGCCTCTCCTCGGCGCTGGCCGCGTCGATCCAATCCGCGGCATGCAGGCGATCGAAGCGCCGGTCGGCGGCATCGACCTCGCTTTGCGGCGCCGGCCCGAACAGCGCGCCGCTGCCGTCGAGCCGGTCGATCTTGATGAAAATCGCGCCTGCTTCCGCGGCGCCGCGCCGCCGCAGCACGGCGGTCACCCCGGCGGTCGCGCAGCGGCGCAGATAGGCCGCGACCCAAAAATCGCTTCTGACCCGCATCCCGCTCAGGCTTTCCAGCCACAGGTTCAAAAAAACAAAATCTCCGCCGCGGCGCGATTTGCGCCAATAACCCAAGCTCGACAAGGCTTAAGCGCAAGAACCGCACTGCCGCCGTTGCGCCCGCCGTCACAAAACTGCAATCGGCCTTCGTTTGGGTAGCGCATCCCGAGGAGGCGCGTCCAATGACTTCCCTTTCTTCCGTAGAAGCACTGTCTGCCGAGGCCCAGAGCCCGAAGCCGCGGCTCGATCATCCCCTCGACATGCGGGCCGTCATCATCTTTCTGGCCATCGTCGGCTGCGGCCTGTTCTTCGCGGCCTACAGCGTCTACGGCGACGTCGAAGCGACCGGCACGACCGTCAAAAGCCTGGCTCCGTTCCTTCTGCTGGGCGTCGCCCTCGTCATCGCGCTGAGCTTCGAATTCGTCAACGGCTTCCACGACACGGCCAACGCCGTCGCGACCGTGATCTACACGCATTCCCTGCCGGCGCCTCTGGCCGTGGTCTGGTCCGGCTGTTTCAACTTCCTGGGCGTCTTGACTTCGACCGGCGCGGTAGCCTTCGGCATCATTTCCCTGCTGCCTGTGGAACTCATTCTGCAAGTCGGATCGGATGCCGGATTCGCCATGGTCTTCGCCATGTTGATTGCGGCGATCATCTGGAACCTCGGCACGTGGTGGCTGGGCCTGCCGGCCTCGAGCTCGCACACGCTGATCGGCTCGATCATCGGCGTCGGCATCGCCAACGCGCTGATGCGCGGCAGAGACGGCACGTCGGGAGTCGACTGGAACAAGGCGACCGAGATCGGCTACGCGCTGCTCTTCTCGCCCATCGTCGGATTCATCTGCGCGGCGCTGCTTCTGCTGGTTTTGAAATATGTGATCCGCAAGCCCGAGCTCTTCAAGGAACCCAAGGGCAATTCGGCGCCGCCTCTCTGGGTGCGCGGCCTGCTGATCCTCACCTGCACGGGCGTCTCCTTCGCGCATGGCTCGAATGACGGCCAGAAGGGCATGGGCCTCATCATGCTGATCCTGATCGGCACGGTGCCGACCGCCTATGCGCTGAACCGCGCCGTGCCCGCCCATCACGTCCAGACCTTCATTGCCGCCTCCGACGCCGCCTCCAAGGTCGTCGAGGCCAAGGCCTCCGGCTACGACGTGCTCGGCGACCCGCGCCCGGCGGTGACCAATTACATTTCGCAGCACGATTTCAACGAGGGTACCTATCCCTCGCTCGCCTTGCTCATCCAGCAGATCTCCAAACAGGTCGAAACCTACGGGTCGCTCGCCAAAGTCCCCGCCAATCAGGTCGCCAATACGCGCAACGACATGTATCTCGCCTCCGAAGCCATCCGCGTGCTCTCCAAGGATCACGCCGCCGATTTGACGCCGGCCGAAGTGAAAACTCTGGGCACCTACAAAAAGGAGCTCGATCTCTCGACCAAATTCATCCCGATATGGGTGAAGGTCTGCGTGGCCCTGGCTCTCGGCCTCGGCACGATGATCGGCTGGAAGCGCATCGTCGTCACCGTGGGCGAGAAGATCGGCAAGGAGCACTTGACCTACGGTCAGGGCGCCGCCGCCGAACTCGTCGCCATGGGCACGATCTTCGCCGCCGACAATTTCGGCCTGCCGGTTTCGACGACGCATGTACTGTCGTCGGGCGTCGCCGGGACGATGGCGGCGAACGGCTCCGGGCTGCAGCTTGCGACGCTGCGCAACATCGCGCTGGCCTGGGTGCTGACGCTCCCCTGCGCGATCATGATCTCGGCGTCGCTCTACTGGGTCTTCCGGCAGATCTTCTGAGCGAAGAACCAGGAAGGGATTTCGAAGCGGCTCGCGCGAGGGGGTTTTTGGCGCGCCGCTCAGGGCGCATCGGCAATCAGCCGTTCGCCTTGACGCAAGCCGCAGGCGAGTTCCCCGGAGGCGGCCGCGCACCAATAACGGCGCGCGTCGAAGGGCGGCGAAAGCTCTATGCGCAGTTCGGCGCCCGGCGCGACCTCGCTCTCGGGATGCAGGGCGCGGAGCGGATCGAGCACGCGCGTGCCGAGTTTTTCGGGCTTTGCATCCTTGGCGAAGCGCACCCAGGTGCCGCGCGAGAATTCGTCGGGCGACGGGTTTCGCCGCCGCCCCGCCATGGATTGGTCGGTCACCCCGAGCGAGGCGACGACGGTCGCCTTGGTGATCTCGGCCATGCGCGCCGCAATCCCCGCAGGATCGAGGCTTTTCTCGCCCGCCGCCGCGCAGCCGGTGAAGACGACGACCGCATCGGGGGCAAATCTTATGGCGCCGTCCTGCAGGAGTTTTTGCAGGTCGCCGAGATCGCGCGCGCCGAGCCGGCGCAGCTCCGCTTCCTTGCTCACCCCAGCGGGGCTCGGCAGAAGCGTGGACGCGGCAACTTCCTGCACGGAACGATAGAAGCCGCGATCCTCCATCATATAGAGCGCGGTCGGCGCAGCGTGGCCGTAGATGACGAGATTGCCGATCGGCCCCTGACGCGAGGCGGCGACCAATTCATCGAGAAAGTCGGCGCCGGTCGAAGGACGCACGATCTCCGCCGTTGCGAAAGCATCGATGCGCTGGCCCATGCGCCGCGCAAGCGCCTCGGCGCGATGCGCGAAATTTGCGTCCTCGAGAATGCGCAGCCTGACCAATTGTCCGATCGAACGCAGCCTGTGCTTGCGCGCCGTCGCCAAAGTGTCGCTGATCCGCAGCGCCGCCGTTTTCTGGTCCGCGACGACCACGCTCACCGGCGCGGCCGTGTCCACGGCCGCGGCCCGCGCCTCGGGCATGCATCCGAGACACATCCAGGTCGAAACCAAGGACGTAATGATCGCACTCATGGCGCTCGCCCCCCGAGCGTCCCTCGATACGCCAGGGCCGGCCGAAGGATGATTCGGGGCCACGGACTGGCGTGCGACTAGGTTAGGTGCCGGTCCGGCGAAATGTCAATTTGAGCCGCAAGGCGCCGATGTCGGGGTGGGATTTTACATGGCCGTTCGCCTGCGCTTGGCGCGCGCCGGCAAAATGTTCTAAGCCAGCAGGCCGAGTGCGCGCCGACAGGCCCATGGGCGCACTTCCGGTTGCGGGAGAAAGCTTTGCTGGACGCGGCGCTTGCCAAAATCGACGCCAATCGCGACGCGGCGCTCGCCAGGCTCTTCGCGCTCGTCGCGATTCCCTCGATCTCGACCGATCCGGCCTATGCCGGGGATTGCCTGAACGCCGCCGAATGGCTGGCGACGGAACTGGGCGCGCTGGGCTTCGACGCCTCGGTGCGCCCGACCGCCGGCCATCCCATGGTGGTCGGCAAGGCGCGGGCCCGGCGCAAAGGCGCGCCGCATGTGCTTTTCTACGGCCATTACGACGTGCAGCCGCCGGATCCGCTCGATCTTTGGGAAAATCCGCCCTTTGAACCGCGGCTCGTCGAGACGCCGCACGGCAAGGAAATCCTCGGGCGCGGCACCTCCGACGACAAGGGCCAGCTCATGACCTTCATCGAGGCCTGCCGCGCTTTTCGCGACGCTGGCGGTCTGCCCTGCCATGTCAGCGTGCTGCTCGAAGGCGAGGAAGAGACGGGATCGCCTTCCCTGCCCGCCTTTCTCGCCGCCAACAAGGATGAACTCAAAGCCGACCTCGCGCTCGTCTGCGACACGAGCATGTGGGATAGGACGACGCCGGCGATCACGACGATGCTGCGCGGCCTGGTGCTCGAAGAGGTCGTGGTCCGCGGCGCCGACCGCGATCTTCATTCCGGCATGTTCGGCGGCCCGGCCATCAACCCGATCCATGTGCTGGCGCTCATCATCGCCGATCTGCATGATGAGAACGGCCGCGTCACCCTGCCCGGCTTTTACGAGGGCGTCTATGAACTGCCGGTCGAGATCGCCGAGCAATGGCGAAAGCTGCCGTTCAACGCACGCCATTTTCTCGAAGAAGTCGGGCTTTCGGTTCCCGCCGGCGAGACCGGCCGCAGCGTGCTCGAAATGATCTGGTCGCGCCCGACCTGCGACGTCAACGGCATTATCGGCGGCTACACGGGCAAAGGCTCGAAGACCGTGCTGCCGGCGCGGGCCTCGGCCAAATTTTCCTTCCGGCTGGTCGGCGCGCAGGATCCGGAAAAGATCGCCGCGAGCTTCCGCAGTTTCGTAAAAGCCCGGCTGCCGGCCGATTGCCAAGCCGAATTCGCCTCGCACGGCGCCTCGGGCGCGCTGCAACTGCCCTTCGACTCGAAGCCGCTCGCGCAGGCGCGCCAGGCTTTGCGCGAGGAATGGGGCAAGGAGGCGGTGCTCACCGGCTCGGGCGGCTCTATCCCGATCGTCGGCGCGTTCAAGCGCGATCTTCACATGGACACTTTGATGATCGGCTTCGGCCTCGACGACGACCGCATCCATTCGCCCAACGAGAAATACGAGCTTTCCTCATTCCATAAAGGCGCGCGGAGCTGGGCGCGCATTCTGGCGGCGCTGGCGGCCTAGTCTCGGGCCGCTGGCCCTGGCGCATTTCGCAGTGCAACCCCAAAGCCTGCCGGGGCCTTGACCTTTTTGCGTCGAGGCGGCAGGACCTCGCCACGGCTGTCAACTGTCTTTAATCTGATTTCTCATCGTCGGCCGCGCGCCATTGAGAAGGATCACCCATGCCCTCCGACATCGAGATTGCCCGCGCCGCCAAGCTCGAACCTATTTCCGCGATCGCCGATCGGGCGGGCGTCCGCGCCGACGCGATCCAGCCCTACGGCAAATATATCGCCAAGGTCGATCTCGATTTCCTCGCCGAGGCGCATCGGCAGGCGCAATCGCGCCCCAAAGCCAAGCTGATCCTGGTCACCGCCATCAATCCGACGCCGGCCGGCGAAGGCAAGACCACGACCTCGGTCGGCCTCGCCGATGCTTTGCGCATCCTCGGCAAGAAGACCATCGTCGCCTTGCGCGAGCCTTCGCTCGGCCCCTGTTTCGGCGTCAAAGGCGGCGCGGCGGGCGGCGGCTATGCGCAGGTCGTGCCGATGGAGGCGATCAATCTCCATTTCACCGGCGACTTTCATGCGATCTCAGCCGCCCACAACCTGCTGGCGGCGATGATCGACAACCACATCTATTGGGGCAATCCGCTCGGCATCGACCCGCGCCGCGTCGCCTTCCGCCGCGTCGTCGACATGAACGACCGGGCGCTGCGCGAGATCGTCGTCGCGCTGGGCGGCGCGGCCAACGGCTATCCGCGCGAGAGCGGCTTCGACATCACGGTGGCTTCCGAAGTCATGGCGATCTTCTGCCTGGCGCGCAGTCTCGCCGATCTCGAAGAGCGGCTGGCGCGCATCGTCATTGGCTTAAGTCATGACAGGAAGCCCGTGACCGCCGAGGATTTGCAGGCGAGCGGCGCGATGACCGTGCTGCTCAGGGACGCGCTGGCGCCCAATCTCGTGCAGACGCTCGAAGGCACGCCCGCCTTCATCCATGGCGGGCCCTTCGCCAATATCGCGCATGGCTGCAATTCGGTGATCGCCACGACCGCGGCGCTGTCGCTCGCCGATTATGTCGTGACCGAAGCCGGGTTCGGCGCCGATCTCGGCGCCGAAAAATTCCTCGACATCAAATGCCGCAAGGCGGGGCTTTCGCCCTCGGCCGCCGTCATCGTCGCCACCGTGCGGGCGCTGAAAGCCCATGGCGGCGTTGCCAAGGCCGATCTCGGCAAGGAGAATGTCGCGGCGGTCAAAGCCGGGCTCGCCAATCTCGGCCGGCACGTGTCGAACATGCGCAAGTTCGGCCTGCCCGTTGTCGTCGCGCTCAACCATTTCACCAGCGACACGGAGGCCGAGATCGAGCTCATCATGAAGACGTGCCGCGACCAGTTTGGCGTGGACGCGGTGCTCTGCAAGCACTGGGCCTTGGGCGGCAAGGGCGCGGTCGGGCTGGCCGAGAAAGTGGTCGGGCTCGCCGAAAGCGGCGCGGCCAAATTCAAGCCGCTCTACCCGGACGACATGCCGCTCACCGAGAAGATGCGCAGCATCGCCCGCG
>JASHVQ010000202.1 GCA_030044485.1 Methylovirgula sp.
TGGTGCCCTGGAGAGGACTCGAACCTCCACGGCTTTCACCACTGGTACCTGAAACCAGCGCGTCTACCAATTCCGCCACCAGGGCAAGGCCGTTCTCCATAGAAGCGGCCTCGGCGGCTTGTCAATCTCCACCCCGCATCACGCGCGGTGGGGCCGGTTGCAATTGCCGCACTATACAGAGCCGCTGCCGTTCACTAGAACGGCGGCGGGCCAATTGCGGACGGTCCGGCGATGATCGACGATTATGCGAAACGATCCGAGCGGCTGGTCACCGTCTTCGGCGGTTCAGGCTTTCTCGGCCGGCATGTGGTGCGGGCGCTCGCCGAGCGGGGCTGGCGCGTGCTCGTCGCAACGCGCCGTCCGGATCTGGCGCAATATCTCCAGCCTTTGGGCGGCGTCGGCCAGATTCATGCCGTCCAAGCCAATCTGCGCTACCCGGACTCGATCAAAGCTGCGCTGCGCAAGGCGGATGCGGCGATCAATCTCGTCGGCATTCTGCGGCAAAGCGGCCGCCAGACTTTCGACGCGATCCATCGCTTAGGCGCGGAAAACGCGGCCCGGGCCGCGGCCGCGGCGGGCATCGCGAGATTCGTGCATGTTTCGGCGATCGGGGCCGATCCATCTTCATCGTCGCTCTACGCCAAAAGCAAGGCGCAGGGCGAAAGGGCGGTACGGCTAGCTTTGCCCGGCGCCGTCATCCTGCGCCCCTCCGTCGTCTTCGGATCGGAGGATGAATTCTTCAACCGTTTTGCGGCCATGGCGCGGCTTGCGCCGGCCCTGCCATTGATCGGCGGCGGCCATACCAAACTTCAGCCCGTCTACGCAGGCGACATCGCCAAAGTCGTGGCGCTGGCGCTCGACGCGCCAACGAAGAGCGGCGCGGTCTATGAACTCGGCGGCACCGAGGTGCGCACCATGCGCGAGATCATGGCCTTCATTCTCGATGTGACCGAACGCAAGCGCCCGCTCGTTGCCATCCCCTTCGGAATGGCGAAATTGATCGGGCTTGCGAGCGAGATTGCGATGCAGCTCTCCTTCGGCCTGCTGCCGGAAACGTTCGCGCTGACGCGCGATCAGGTCGAGCTTCTGCGCCGCGACAATGTGGTCTCGGACGAAGCCAAGGCCGAGGGCCGGACCTTGGCCGGTCTCGGCATTACGCCCGAGTCCTATGAAACCCTGGTTCCGACCTATCTCATTCGCTACCGCAAGTTCGGCCGCTTTACCGAGCCGCGCAGCGCTTAACACCGCAGGCTGGAATTCGGCGTCGATCTGGTGGATAGAGGACGCCCGCGCGCCACCCAGATTCGCGCGGGTGCGCAAGCGGAACCCTGATGAAGTTCACCCTCTCCTGGCTCAAGCGCCATCTCGAGACCGACGCCAAACTCGAGCAGATCGTTGCGACTTTGACTCGCATCGGTCTCGAGGTTGAGCAGGTTCACGATCCGGCGGCGGCGCTTAAAAATTTTGTGGTGGCGGCGATCGTCGAAGCCAAACCGCATCCCAATGCCGAGAGGCTGCGCGTCTGTCTCGTCGATATCGGCGACGACCGTCCGGTGCAAATCGTCTGCGGTGCGCCCAACGCGCGGCTCGGCTTAAAAGCG
Source organism: Methylovirgula sp. (assembly GCA_030044485.1). Lineage (GTDB taxonomy): Bacteria > Pseudomonadota > Alphaproteobacteria > Rhizobiales > Beijerinckiaceae > Methylovirgula. The sequence continues at coordinate 1,602 of JASHVQ010000202.1, forward strand.
ATTTTCGCGGCGCCCGGCGCCTATATTCCCGGCAAGCAGGTGAGGCTCTCCAAGGGCGTCATTCGCGGCGTCGAGTCGAACGGCATGCTGTGTTCCGGCGCCGAACTCGAACTTTCCGAGGATCACGGCGGCATCGTCGAGCTGCCGGACGAAGCGCCGGTCGGAATGACCTATGCGCATTGGGCGAGGCTCGACGACCCAGTCATTGAAATCGCGCTCACGCCCAACCGGCCGGACGCGCTGGCGGTCGCCGGCATAGCCCGCGATCTCGCGGCCGCCGGTCTTGGCCGGCTGATCACGCCGCCGGTTGGCGCGGTTCCCGGCAACTTTGCTTGTCCGGTCGGCGTCAAGCTCGATTTCGCACCCGAGGATCGACACCTCGCGCCGGCTTTCGCGCTTCGCCTCGTGCGCGGCGTCAAGAACGGACCGAGCCCGGACTGGCTGCAAAGGTGGCTTTCGGCCATTGGCTTGCGCCCGATCAACGCGCTCGTCGACATCACCAACTTTCTGACCTTCGACCGGGCGCGGCCGCTTCACGTTTTCGATGCGAAGAGGATTCACGGCGATCTTGTCGTGCGCCGCGCCAAATCCGGCGAAAGCCTCTTGGCGCTTGACGGCAAAACCTATGGACTCGACAGCGACTGCGTCGTGATCGCCGACGCCGAAGGCGTCCAGTCGATCGCCGGCATCATTGGCGGGGAAGCCTCGGGTTGCGGCGCGGCGACGACCGATGTGCTCATTGAATCGGCCCTGTGGGATCCGGCGAACGTCGCGCGCAGCGGACGCCGCCTCGGCATCACATCCGATGCGCGCCAGCGTTTCGAGCGCGGCGTCGACCCGGGCTTTCTTATTCCGGGTATCGAATATGCGACTGAACTTGTGCTCGAATTCTGCGGCGGCGTCGCCTCCGACATTGCCATCGCCGGGCACGTGCCGCAGCCGAGCACGCATATCGTCTTTCCGTGGAGCGAAGTGCGGCGGCTGACGGGGGCTGAGTTTTCGCCCTCGGAAATGGCCGGTATTCTCGAACAGCTTGGATTCAAGCTCGGCCGGGTGATCGGCAACAGCGATCTCGTCGCCGTCGAGCCGCCGAGCTGGCGACCCGATATCGAGGGCAAGGCTGATCTCGTGGAGGAGATCCTGCGTATCGCCGGGCTCGACCGCGTCGCGGCGCAGCCGCTGCTGCCCGACGAAGCCAAGGTGGCGACGCCGGTGCTCGATCCGCTGCAAAGACGCATCGGCACCGCCAAACGCGCGCTTGCGGCCAACGGACTCGTCGAGGCGGTCACTTGGTCCTTCGTCTCGCACGATCAAGCCTGTCTCTTCGGCGGCGGCGACGAGGCTTTGAGGCTCGCCAACCCGATCGCCGCGGATCTCTCGGACATGCGGCCGAGTCTGCTGCCGGGACTCGTTGCCGCAGTGGGGCGCAACGCCGATCGTGGCTTTCAAGACGTCGCGCTCTTCGAAGTCGGACAGATCTTCAAGGGCACGGCGCCCGGCGATCAGCAGACCGCCGCCGCCGGGGTGCGGGGCGGCAGGGCGCGACTTGCCTCCGCCGGGCGGCATTGGGCGGCGGGCGATGCGCCGGCCGACCTCTTCGATGCCAAGGCCGACGCGCTGGCGCTGCTCGGCGCTGTCGGAGCGCCGCTGGGCGGATTGGAAATTCAGCCGGGCGGGCTGCCTTGGTTTCACCCGGGGCGCTGCGGGGCGCTGCACTTCAAGCCGAAGAACGTCGTCGGCCACTTCGGCGAGCTGCACCCGCGCGTGCTCGACGCGCTGGGCGTTGCCGGCCCGCTCGTCGCCTTCGAAGTACGGCTCGATGCCATACCGTTGCCCAAGTCGAAGCCGACGAAGACCAAGCCGAAGCTCGAACTTTCCGAGTTCATGCCGGTCGAGCGCGATTTCGCATTCGTCGTCGATCGCGGCGTCAAGGCGGCGGATGTCGTGAGTGCCGTGCAGGCGGCGGACCGCGCGCTCGTCGCCGATGTCGGCATCTTCGACGTTTATGAAGGCAAGGGAATTGCCGAGGGCAAGAAATCGCTGGCTGTCGCCGTCACCTTGCAGCCGCGCGAGCATACGCTGACCGACGCCGAAATCGCCGCGATCTCCGACAAGATCGTCGCCGAAGTCGCGGCGCGAACCGGAGCCGTGTTGAGAGGATGAGAGACTTGCGACACATCGTACCTATCTTGGTACCTATCTTGGCGCTGCTGACTTCGGGGCTGCTCGCCACATCGCTCGGCGCGGCGCCAAGAACGATTAAGGATTGCGAGAAGATCCAGGCGGCGGACGCTTACAATCGCTGCCTTGCGTCTTTCGGCCCGGTCGCGCATGACGTTCATCTCGTTCCGGTGCCGCCCGGCGCGGACCGCATGAGCTACGCCTACCGGCACAGGCACGGCGTCGTGCTCATGCGGCATCGGCACCGCATGCGCACGATGCTCGATTAGCGCAGCGAGGACTAGGCTTGCGCCTTGGCCGGCAGGGCGGCTTTCGCCCGTTCGGCGATGGCTTTGAAGGCGGCAGGCTCGCGCATCGCAAGCTCGGAGAGGACCTTGCGGTCGATCTCGATCCCGGCACGGGTGAGCCCGTCGATGAAGCGCGAATAGGTGAGGCCGAATTCGCGCGCGGCGGCGTTGAGGCGCTGGATCCACAGCGCGCGGAACTCGCGCTTGCGCGTTTTGCGGTCGCGCGTTGCATATTGCATCGAGCGGTCGACGGCGGCCTTGGCGGCGCGGATCGTATTCTTGCGCCGCCCGTAAAAGCCCTTGGCGGCCTTGAGGGTTTTCTTGTGCTTGGCGTGCGATGTGACGCCGCGTTTGACGCGAGCCATGACAGATCTCCGATGCGAGTAATGAGGCCGGCGCGTCAGCCGTTGGGCAGAAAGAACTTTTTGACGTTCTCGCCGTCGCTCTTGAACAGAACGCGCGTGCCGCGCAGGTTGCGGATCTGCTTGTTGGTGCGTTTGATCATGCCGTGGCGCTTGCCGCGCTGCGCGTAGATCACTTTGCCGGTCGCCGTGAGCTTGAAGCGCTTCTTGGCGCCCGACTTGGTCTTCAACTTGGGCATTTTGCTCGTCTCCGTAAGGCCGCTTTGCAGACCGCGGCCATTTTGTTCGAGCGGGGCAAGCCCGCTGCGTTTTGTTCGAGCGGGGTAAGCCCGCTGCGTTTTGTTGGAGCGGGGCAAGCCCGCTGCGTTCGTTGCCGAACGAGCCAAAGAACCGCCACGGCAGCCCTGAACGGCCGGGCGGTTCCAGAGAGCGCGGGTTATAAGCGCAAAGCCCGAGCCGATGCAACTCGGCTATTTGGGCGCCAGGATCATCACCATCTGGCGTCCTTCGATCGAAGGCTCAGCCTCCACCTTGGCGAAAGGCGTGGTTTCGGCCCGCACCCGTTCGAGGAGCTTATATCCGAGTTCCTGATGGGCCATTTCGCGGCCGCGAAAGCGCAGAGTGACTTTCACCTTGTCGCCTTCTTCAAAAAAGCGGCGCACGGCCTTCATCTTCACGCCGTAATCGTGTTCGTCGATGCCGGGCCGAAGTTTGATTTCCTTGATTTCGACGACCTTTTGTTTCTTGCGCGCCTCCGCCGCCTTCTTCTGTTCGAGGAAGCGGAATTTGCCGTAGTCGAGGATCTTGCAGACGGGAGGATTGGCGGTTGGCACGATCTCGACGAGGTCGAGACCGGCTTCATCGGCCGATTGCTGGGCTTCACTGGCTTCGACAATGCCTCGGTTGTGCCCTTCGGCGTCGATCAATTGGACTTCACGAGCGCGGATATCACGGTTTATGCGCGGCCCATCCTTTTGCGGGGCCTGAGTGCTCTTCATGGGACGGCGAATGGGTTGGTCTCCTCTGTAAATGATCGAATCCGGCAGGCTCGAAAGTTCGGGAACCCGGCGGACCCGCCTTCCAAAATCGTTGCATTGCTTGGCGAAGTCAATGGAGACAGGACGGGGCGCGAGCCTCGCCCGGACATCTTACCAAATTCATTGCGCGGCATTGCCAATTCTAGGGGTCCAGAGATTGGGCCTCAGTCGCGTGGATGGATCAGCGCCGCATAGGTTGAAAGCGTTTCAGCCTGCATGCGTTCCACGGAAAAGCGCCGCAAAACATCGCCGCGGGCGCGCAGAAAGAGCGCGTCGCGGGCTGTCGCTCCCAGCGCGAGAGCCTGCAAAATCGCCGCCGCCAGCGCCTTGGCATCGCCCGCCGCGACGCGCCAGCCGGTGCGCAGCGCGGCGTCGGCTTCGGGCGGCGAGGCAACGATCTCGGAAAGGCTTCCGAGGTCCGAGACGACCAGCGGCGTTCCCATCGCCAGGGCTTCCACGGCGACGCGCCCGAAGGCTTCGGCCTCGGTCGAAGGCACGACAACCACGCTTGCCGCAAGCAGCGCCGCGGGCATGTCGCTGCAATGTCCGGTGCGCCGCACCGTACCCGGCAGTCCGGCGCGCGCGATCGCCGTGTCGATCTCTTTGACGTAGCCGCCGCGTCCCTGATCGTCTCCGGCCAGAATGAATTTCGTCCCTGACATGCCGGCTGCCGCGAGCAATCGCGCCGCCTCGATCAGGATTTTGTGGCCCTTGCGCGGCGTGAGCCGCGCCGCCAGAAGAACGATCCGCTCCTCGGATGCGACGTTCCAGGCGTGACGCAAATTCTTGACGCGCGCCGGCGCGACATCCTGCGGATCGAAGACGCGCAAATCGATGCCGCGTTCGATGACGCGGATGTTGTGGGCGGCAAAGGGATAGGTTTCCGCGATGCGCCGCGCCGTGTAAGCGGAATTGGCGATGACCGCGTCGCCCTTCGCCATGATCGAATTGTAACGCAGCTTGAATGCGCCATGGCCCGAATAGGCGCCGTGATAGGTGGTGACGAAGGGAATCTTCATGCGTCGCGCCGCGCCGTAGGCGACCCATGCGGGGGCGCGCGAGCGCGCATGGACGAGCGCCACGCCTTCGCCGCCAATGAGCCGCCCGAGGCGGCGTTCGTTGATCGCCATGGCGAGCGGATTTTTGCTTTTGGCCGGGAAGGGCAGCCAAAGGCCGCCCTTGGCCTGCAATTCGCTCACCAGACGCCCGCCCGAGCTCGCAACCAGCGCCCTGGCGCCGGCCTCGGCCAGCGCCTCGGCTATGTGGATTGTGGCAAGCTCGGCGTCGCCGGCGCTCAATTCCGGTATGATCTGAAGGATCGTGAGCCCGGCAAGCGGATGGGTGCCGCGGCCGCTGAATTCGCCGGCCCTCGAAATTTGACGCTTCACCTGCAACAAGCTTGACCTTGTCCCGGCCTGCGGGCCTTCTCGCGCTCAAGACTCATGAGCGGAAGATAGAGGCGAAGGCGATGCAACGGCAAACCGAGACGCGCGAAGCGGAGCCTCGTCCACAATTCCTCAGCGTGGGGCCGGGCCCGGGACGGCGCATCGCCTATTTGCGCCGCCGGGCGGAGCCGAGCGGCGCGGCGTCTCCCGGTATCGTCTGGCTTGGCGGATTCATGTCGGACATGCGTTCGACCAAGGCAAGTTTCCTCGACGATTACGCCGCGCGCGAAGGGCGCGCCTATCTGCGCTTCGACTATTCGGGGCATGGCGAATCCGAGGGCGCCTTTGACGACGGCACGATCGGCGCCTGGCTCGAGGAGGCGCTCGCCGTCATTCGCGCCGAGACTTCCGGCCCGCAAATCCTCGTCGGCTCGTCTATGGGCGGATGGCTGGCGCTGCTCTGCGCCCGCGCCTTCGCCGCGAGCCGCGAACTGCATCGTCTCGCCGCGCTCGTGCTGATTGCTCCGGCCGTCGATATGACGCAGCGCCTGATCTTCGAGAAGCTTTCGCGCCAGGCCCGCGCCGCGCTTGAAGCCAACGGCCGCTGCCTGCTGTCCTCGGCCTATTCCGAGCAACCCTACGTCATCAGCCGCGCGCTCATCGAGGAAGGGCGGCGTCACGCGATTCTCGAGGCGACGATCAGAACGCATTGCCCGGTCCACATATTGCAGGGCATGCAGGATGCCGATGTGCCTTGGCAACATGCGGTGGCGCTCGTCGAACATCTGGCCGGCGATCCGGTCGTGCTGAGCCTCGTCAAGGATGCCGACCATCGTCTCTCGCGGCCAAGCGATCTCGCGCTTCTCGCCCAGGCGATCGAGACGGTCGTCGAGCGGCGTTGAGGGCCGCGCTCAGCGCTCGCCCGGTTCGAATTCGATTTCGGCGGCGAAGGCCTTTTGCGCGCCGGGCGGGGGTTTGGGGAAAGGCGCGGCGCGTTCGACGACCGCCAGGCTTTCGACGTCGAGCTCCGTGTCGCCGCTCGATTGAAGGAGTTTGACGGTTTTCACGCGGCCATTGTCGTCGATTTCGAAATAGATCGTGGCGGTGCCATGCGCGCCGCGCGCGCGGGCGTCGGCCGGAAATTGCTTGGCAAGCTCGAGCATGCTGAAGACCAGCGTCTTGTAATTCATCACCTCGTCGCCGTTGGCGGAGGGCGAGGGAACTGCGACCGCCTGATAATTTTCCTCCATGCTGAAGGGCAAATTGGCGGCACTCGGGTGGTTCGCCTGCATTTGCAGCGTCGCCATCGTCGGGATGGCCGCGCCCTGCTGCGGGCGTGCGGCCGTCTGCTGCGGAGGAGTGAGCGGGGGCGGCTGGATTGCGGATGGCGGCTTGGGCGCGGAGGCAACGGGCACCGGAGCCGGCGCGGGTCTTGGCGCCTGAGCCTCGGCAGGTGGCGGCGGCTTGGCCGCTTGGGGCTTGGCGGCTTGCGCCTGCGCGCTCGGCGCCGGCGGTTGCGGTCGAGCCGCTTCTTTGACCGGCGGCTTGGCGGCGGGCGGCGGCGCTTGAGCTGCGGCCTGTTTGGCGGCGGGCGTTGGGGCGGGCTTCAAAGGCTGCGATACAGCCTGTTTGGCGGCCGGCTTTGCCGGCTGGGAGGCCGCGGCCGGCTGCTCTGGTTTCGCGTCGCGCTTCGCCTTGCTCTGCGATCCGCTCGGACCGCCTTTGGATTGCCTGCCTGCCTCGCCCTTGGCCTTCGTCGGGTCGCTCACCAATTCGACCGGGATTTCCGTGCTCGTCCTCGTGGCCGATTCGGTCACCGTGCCTTTTTCCAGAAGATCGAGCAGGACGAGCGTAAAGACGTGCAACGCGAAACTGCCGGCAAGCAAGGCCGCGAAAAGCGGGCGGCTTTGCGCCATGCGGATGACCGCGGCGCAAGCTTCGAGGACGCCTGGGGCGCCAAGCGTGTCGGCGTCGAGCGCCAGAGAGCGCGCCGAACCGGCTCTATCCTTGGTCAAACGTCGCAACTCGTACTTGCGGAGGGCGGATGACGCCAACTCTAGCGCACAAAGCCCTGGATGTCTTTGACGGCCTTCATCGTCTCTTGGGCGAGCACCCGCGCCCGTTCGGCGCCCTGTTTCAGGATGGCGTCGATATGCGCCGGATCCTGCGTGAGTTTGTCCATGGCTTTGCCGACAGGCGTGACTTTTTCGACGGTCAAATCGATCAGTGACGACTTGAAGGCCGAGAAATTGCGGCCGCCGAATGTTTCGAGCACATCCGCCTTGGAGCGATTTTCGAGCGCCGCGAAAATCCCGACGAGATTGTCGGCTTCGGGGCGTTTGGCGAGACCTTCGATCTCGCTCGGCAGCGGCTCGGGATCGGTTTTGGCCTTGCGGATCTTCTGGGCGATCGTGTCGGCGTCGTCGGAAAGATTGATGCGCGAATAATCCGAGGCGTCGGATTTCGACATTTTCTTCGTGCCGTCGCGCAGGCTCATCACGCGCGTCGCCGGACCCTGGATCAGAGGCTCGGGCAGGGGAAAGAAGGTGTCGCCATGGCCGAGCGCGGCGATCTCCTCGGAAAAATCAAGATTGAATTTCTGCGCGATGTCGCGGGCAAGCTCCAGATGCTGCTTCTGGTCCTCGCCGACCGGCACGTGCGTTGCGCGATAGACGAGAATGTCGGCCGCCATCAGGACGGGATAATCATAGAGACCGACCGAGACGTTCTCGCGGTCCTTGCCTGCCTTCTCCTTGAATTGCGTCATGCGATTAAGCCATCCGAGGCGCGCCACGCAATTCAGGATCCAGGCAAGTTCGGCATGTTCGGCGACCTGGCTCTGGTTGAAGACGATGTGCTTCTTGGCGTCGATCCCGGCGGCGAGAAAGGCGGCGGTGACTTCGCGAATGCTGGCTTTGAGCTCGGCGGGCTTCTGCGCCACGGTGATCGCGTGCAGATCTACGACGCAATAGATGCAGTCGTGCGTGTCTTGCAGCGCCACGAATCTGGTGATCGCGCCGAGGTAGTTGCCGAGATGCAAATTGCCGGTCGGCTGGACGCCCGAAAAGACCCGGGGTTTGAACTTGGCCATGGAAGCTCCGCCAGTGCGGCCTGCTTATGGCGCTGGCGGGTGGCGCTGGCAAGCCTTGCGCGCCGCCTCTCGCGACGTTCGGGCAATCAGAGGATGAAGCGGCTCAAATCGGCGTTCTTGGCGAGGTCGCCGATGTTCTTCTCGACATAGGCGGCATCGATCGTAATCGTTTCCCCGAACCTGTCGGGGGCCGTAAAGCTTACTTCGTCGAGGACGCGCTCCATCACCGTCTGCAGGCGGCGCGCGCCAATGTTCTCCACGCTGGCATTGACCTGGACGGCGATCTTGGCGACGGCGCGCACGCCGTCGGGGGTGAAATTCACGCTCACCCCTTCGGTGCGCATCAAGGCTTCATATTGCTTGATGAGACTGGCCTCGGTGTCGACGAGGATGCGGCGAAAATCCTCTTCGTCGAGCGGCGAGAGTTCGACGCGGATCGGCAAACGGCCCTGCAATTCGGGAAGGAGGTCGGAGGGCTTGGCAAGGTGGAATGCCCCGGAAGCGATGAACAGCACGTGGTCGGTCTTGACCGCGCCGTGCTTGGTTGAGACGGTCGTGCCTTCGATCAAGGGCAGAAGATCGCGTTGCACGCCTTCGCGCGATACGTCGGCGCCGACGCGGCCTTCGCGCCCGCAGATCTTGTCGATTTCGTCGAGAAAGACGATGCCGTTGTTTTCGACCTCGCGGATCGCCTCCTGCACGATCTGGTCCTGATCCATGAGCTTGTCGCTTTCTTCGGCGATCAGAGGCTCGGAGGCGTCCTTCACCAGCATGCGGCGGAGTCTCGGCTGTTTGCCGAACCCTTTGCCGAAAATATCGCCGAGCGAAATCGCCCCGATCGTAGCGCCGGGCATATTGGGAAGCTCGAACATCGGCATGCCTGAGGAGGGCTGCGCAAGTTCGATATCGATTTCCTTGTCGGCCAGTTCTCCATCGCGCAGCCGCCGGCGGAAATTGTCGCGCGTCGCGGGCGAGGCGCCGGGGCCGACGAGGGCGTCGAGCAGCCGTTCCTCCGCCGCAAGCTGAGCGCGCGCCTGCAGCGCCTTGCGCTTGTCCTGCTTGATCATGGCAATGGCGATCTCGAGCAGATCGCGGACGATCTGCTCCACGTCGCGCCCGACGTAGCCGACCTCCGTGAACTTCGTCGCTTCCACCTTGATGAAGGGCGCGTTGGCCAATCGCGCCAAACGCCGCGCAATCTCCGTCTTGCCGCAGCCGGTCGGGCCGATCATCAAAATGTTCTTCGGCATCACCTCATCGCGCATCGGCCCTTCGAGGCGAAGCCGCCGCCAGCGGTTGCGCAGCGCGATCGCCACGGCGCGTTTCGCCTGTTTCTGGCCGACGATGAAACGATCGAGTTCGGAGACGATCTCGCGGGGGGAAAAATCTGTCATGGGATTTTTGAAACGCAGACGGAATGGGCGACGCGCGGCGTCATGGAATGCTTTCGATCACGACGTTGCGGTTGGTATAGACGCAGATGTCCGCGGCAATTTCGAGGGCGCGTCGGGCAATGGCTTCGGCATCGAGGCCGGTCGAAAGCAAGGCGCGGCCGGCGGCCAGCGCGTAATTGCCGCCCGAGCCTATGCCCATGACGCTGCCATCCGCGGTCATCTCGGGCTCAAGCACGTCGCCGTTGCCGGTCAGCACGAGGCCGGCGTCCTTGTCGGCGACGAGCATCATCGCCTCGAGTCGCCGCAAATAGCGGTCGGTGCGCCAGTCCTTGGCGAGCTCGACGCAGGCCCGCACCAGTTGGCCGGGATATTGTTCGAGCTTGGCTTCGAGCCGTTCGAAGAGCGTGAAGGCGTCGGCGGTCGCCCCGGCAAAGCCGCCGATCACTTCGCCCTTGGCGAGGCGGCGCACCTTCTTGGCGTTGCCCTTGACGATCGTCTGCCCGACGGTGACTTGGCCATCGCCGCCGATCACCACGCGGCCGCCCTTGCGCACCATGACGATCGTGGTCGCATGCCAGCTGTCCCGGCTTGGCGATGGATCGGTCATGTTATGGGAACTCGGAAGGCAGGAACAGGTCCCCTGATCTATGAAGTTGCGGTCGGGCTTGCAAGGGCGGGGCGGGCGCGACGGCACTTTTCCCGCCGCGAGAGAACAGCAAATTCGCAAGTAATGCCAAGGCTTTTTGCCTCCTTGGTTTTCCCTTTACCGAAAAATGCTCTAATCTCGAGCCCAAGCAAGCATCGCCCATGCGCAAAGCCTCGATTTCCCGCAAGACAAAGGAGACGGCGATCGACGTGCGCGTCGATCTCGACGGAACCGGCCTGTCCAAAATCGCCACCGGAATCGGTTTCTTCGATCATATGCTGGAGCAGATCGCGCGCCATTCCCTGATCGACATCGAGATCGCCGCCAAGGGCGATCTGCATATCGACCCGCATCACACCGTCGAGGATACGGGCATCGCGCTTGGTCAGGCCCTGCGCAAGGCCTTGGGCGAGGGACGCGGCATCAGCCGCTTTGCCGACGTGCACATGCCCATGGACGAGGCTCTGACGCGTGTGGCGATCGATCTTTCGGGGCGGCCCTTTCTCGTCTTCCGGACGAAGTTCACGCGCGCCAAGATCGGCACGTTCGACACCGAGCTCGTGCGCGAATTCTTTCAGGCTTTGGCCACCCACATGGGCATGAATTTGCACATCGAGACATTATATGGAGAAAACAGCCATCATATCGCCGAGTCCGCGTTCAAGGGTCTGGCGCGGGCGCTGCGGGCGGCAATTGCCCTCGATCAGCGCCAGAGCGGCGAAATTCCTTCGACCAAAGGGTCCTTGGCTGGCTGACGGAACGAATATGCCTGTCTATACGGTTCATCTCCCGAGCCGCGGGGCAAGCGAAGATCGCGTGCCGATTGTTCTGCCGGGAGCCGCTGCGCCGCCGCCGCGACCCGTGCCGGTGACGCAGGCCGAACTTGTCGATGCGGTCTTCGTGCCGGAAGGCTTTTCGCGCGCCGCCTTTTGGCTTGGGCCGTTCTGGCTGGCATGGCACAGGCTCTGGCTCGAGCTTCTCGCTTGGCTCGTCGTCGTCTTCGTGCTGGCGAGCGGCGAGATCTGGTTCATCGCCGGCTGGACGAGTTTCTTCATAGGCTTTCTGCTCGAAATTCTGCTGGGGCTCGAAGCCAACAATCTGCGCCGCGCCTGGCTGCGGCGGAACGGCTACCGGCTTGCGGATGTCGCGGCAGGCGCAAGCCGCGACGATGCGGAGCGCGGCTTCTACCGCCGCGCGTTGGAAACGGCTGTCAGGCCGCCCGAGCCCGGCAAGCCGCGCCCCCAATCCTATCCGGCATCCCCTCAGCAAAGCGAGGTCCTGGGTCTCTTTCCCCTGCCGGAGGACCCGAAGTGATCGCCATCGTCGATTATGGGTCCGGCAATCTCCATTCCGCATTGAAGGCTTTCGAGCGCGCCGCGCGAGAGGCGGGTATTGCCGGCGAGGTCAAAGTCACGGGCAAGGCCGACGAGGTTGCGAAAGCCGAACGCATCGTGCTCCCCGGCGTCGGCGCTTTTGCCGATTGCCGGCGCGGACTTGAGGCGCTTCCCGGCATGGTCGATGCGCTCAACGAGGCTGTCGTGAAAAAGGGCCGTCCCTTTCTCGGCATCTGCGTCGGCATGCAGCTCATGGCCGAGCGCGGCCTCGAATATGAGGAGACGGCCGGGCTCGGCTGGATCAAGGGCGACGTAGCGGCGATTGCGCCCAAGGATCCTTCGCTCAAAATCCCGCACATGGGCTGGAACACGCTCTCGGTCGAGCAGGAGCATTCGGTGCTTGCGGGAATTCCAACCGGGCCAAAAGGCTTGCACGCCTATTTCGTGCACTCCTACGCGTTCACGGGCGCGGCGCCCGGCGAAGTCGTGGCGGCGACCGACTATGGCGGCCCGATCGTGGCGATCGTCGGACGCGACAATCTGGTCGGCACGCAGTTCCACCCGGAGAAGAGTCAGAGGCTCGGTCTGGCGCTTATCGCAAATTTTCTGCGGTGGCGGCCGTGATTCTCATCCCGGCGATCGACCTGAAGGACGGGCAATGCGTACGCCTCGTGCACGGCGACATGCGACGCGCGACCGTCTTCAACGCCGATCCGGCGGCACAGGCGGAGGTCTTTGCGCGCCAGGGATTCGAGCATCTGCACGTGGTCGATCTCGATGCCGCCTTCGCCGGCAGGCCGATGAACGCGCCTGCGGTCGAAGCGATCCTGGCGCGCGTTCCGCAAACGCGCCTGCAGCTCGGCGGCGGCATCCGCGATCTTGCGACCATCGAGGCCTGGCTCGGCAAGGGAGTCGCGCGCGTCATCATCGGCACGGCGGCGGTGCGCGATCCGATTCTCGTCCGCGACGCGGCGCGGCGCTTTCCCGGCGGGATCGCCGTCGGCATTGACGCGCGCGACGGCAAGGCGGCGATCGAAGGCTGGGGGAAAAGCACGGAAGTGAGCGTGCTCGATCTCGCCCGCAGATTCGAGGACGCGGGCGTCGCGGCGATCGTCTATACCGACATCGCGCGCGACGGCGCGCTCAAGGGCCTGAATATTGACGCCACCTTGGCGCTCGCCGAGGCCCTGGCGGTCCCGGTCATTGCTTCCGGCGGGCTTGCGTCGCTTGACGATATCCGGCGCCTTTTGCGGCCCGATTGCGCGCGGATAGCCGGCGCTATCGCCGGCCGGGCTCTCTACGACGGCAGGCTTGACGCCAAGGCGGCATTGGCGTTGATCCGGGCGAGGGAGAAAAACCTTGCTTAAACGCCGTCTCATTCCGTGCCTCGACGTGAAGGATGGGCGCGTCGTCAAGGGCGTCAATTTCGTCGATCTGCGCGATGCCGGCGATCCGGTCGCCTGCGCCGTCGCCTATGACGCGGCGGGCGCCGACGAGCTCTGCTTCCTCGACATTACCGCGAGCCACGAGAACCGCGGCATCCTCCTCGATGTGGTGAAGCGCACCGCGGAGGCCTGCTTCATGCCGCTGACGGTCGGCGGCGGCGTGCGCAGCATCGACGATATCCGCAATCTTCTGCTCGCCGGCGCCGACAAGGTCTCCATCATGACGGCGGCGGTGCAGAATCGCGATCTCGTGCGCATGGCTGCGGAAAAGTTCGGCAGCCAGTGCATCGTCGTGGCGATCGACGCCAAGGCGACGGCGCCCGGGCGCTGGGAAGTTTTCACGCACGGCGGGCGAAACCCGACGGGCCTCGACGCGCTCGCTTACGCGCGCGAAGTCGTCAGCCTCGGGGCGGGCGAGATCCTGCTTACGTCGATGGATCGCGATGGCACCAAGTCCGGCTTCGATCTGCGTCTGACGCGCGCCGTCGTCGATGCGGTCGGCGTTCCGGTCATTGCTTCGGGAGGCGTCGGCACGCTCGATCATCTGGTCGAAGGCCTGCGCGAGGGCGGCGCGAGCGCCGTGCTCGCCGCTTCTATCTTCCATTTTGGCGAATTCAGCATCGCCGAGGCGAAGCAATATATGGCGCGCGCCGGCGTGGCGATGCGGCTCGACGGCTGCAGCGTCGCCGCGGCGGCGTGAGGGGATCGCCAATGAGTAAATTCAGCCTCGACGATCTCGCCGCTGTCATTGCCAAGCGCGCCGCGGCGAGCGCTGAGACCTCCTATACGAAGTCGCTGCTCGACGCCGGTCCGGCGCGCGCTGCCAAGAAAATGGGCGAGGAAGCGGTCGAAACCGTTATCGCCGCCACGCAGGGCGAGCGCCAGGCGCTCGTCAACGAAAGCGCCGATCTTCTTTACCATCTGCTGGTCGTTCTGCAGGCGCGCGGCGTGGCGCTTGGCGAGGTTCTGGCCGAACTCGAGCGGCGCACGAGCCGTTCCGGCCATGAAGAAAAAGCTTCGCGGAAGAGCTGAATTGCCGGACGGCACGTCTCCGGCTAGGTTGACCTGCCGAGAAATTTCTCGTCAGCTTCGCGTCGGCGGCCTGCGAGGGCATGCATGGACGATCGCGTCAAACAGCAAATCCTGTCCCCCTATCACCGCTTTACGCGCAGCGAATGGGCGGAATTGCGGGCCGATACGCCGCTCACCCTTTCGCTCGACGATTTGGGCAAGCTTCGTTCGCTCAACGATCCGATCTCGCTCGAAGAGGTCGTAGCGATCTATCTGCCGCTCTCGCGGCTCTTGGCGCTCTACGTGGCCGCCACCCAAGGCCTCTTCAAGGCGACGCAACGTTTCCTCGGCGCCGAGGACGGCAAGGTGCCTTACATTATCGGCGTCGCCGGCTCGGTAGCGGTCGGCAAATCGACGCTGTCGCGCGTCATGCGCGCGCTGCTCTCGCGCTGGCCGAACACGCCCAAGGTCGAACTCATCACGACCGACGGCTTTCTCTATCCCAATGCCGTGCTCGAAGCCGAGGGCCTGATGGAAAAGAAAGGCTTTCCGGAAAGCTACGACGGCGCGGCTCTGCTGCGCTTCCTGCATGATGTGAAGGCCGGAACGCACAACGTGCGCGCTCCCGTTTATTCGCATCTGACCTATGACGTCGTGCCGGAGGAGAGCGTCGTTGTCGAACGGCCCGATATTCTCATCGTCGAAGGCCTGAACGTGCTGCTGCCGGGGCGGCCGCCGAAAGACGGACGCGGCACGGCTTTCGTCTCCGACTTCTTCGACTTTTCAGTCTATCTTCATGCCGACGAGGCCGATCTCGAACAATGGTACGTCGAGCGCTTTCTGCGGCTGCGCCAGACCTCGTTCCGCGATCCGCGCTCCTACTTTCGCAAATATGCGGATTTGCCGGAGGCCGAGGCGCAGGCGATCGCGCGCGACATCTGGACGAGGATCAACCTGCGCAATCTGCGCGAAAACATCTTGCCGACGCGCGCCCGCGCCAATCTCGTCCTGACCAAGGACGCGAGCCATTCGGTCGAGATGGTGGAGCTGAGGAAGCTCTAGGCGAGCCCGTTCTCGGCGGCGAGCGCCAGAAGATCGGTCTGCGGACGCGCCCCGTAGTGCTGGATGATTTCGGACGCCGCCAG
>JASHVQ010000203.1 GCA_030044485.1 Methylovirgula sp.
GCCGCGGTGTCGAAAGGGTGCGATTGCGGTGTGTTATCAGAGTCTTCGACCATCGACATACCCCTGCCTGAGAGGGGCGGGCGACCCTTATGGTTGTGAGGGGAGCAAGACCCGGCTCATCCGCATCCGCTCCGTGACATCTAACCGATTTTAAAAGATAAAAACTTTCGTAGATCCATGGCATCCGCCAGCCGATATCCTTTGAAGATATGGCATTCTTGCGGGACTGTCACGCTTGCAGCGCGATCGAACTTTGGTCCGTCCGCAACCCGCGCTCTCGCCGGATTTCGCGCCAGTCCAAGGCTTGTTGGTGCCGATGCAGAAACGATCGCTTCGTTGCGCGCCTGTTTTCGCTTCGCCTCCATTCGTGGCATTGGCGACTTTGCTCGCCACTTCCGTGCAGGCGGGTCCTTGCGCACCTAAGATCGACAGGGTGCAGGCGCAGGTCGATGCACGAATCGACGCCATCGCCGGCAGCGGGCATGCCGGCATCGAAAGCCGCGCGGCGCGGCTGCATTATCAGCCTACGCCGGCCTCGATCGCGGTAGCCGAGCGGCGCCTCGACGAAAGCGCCGGGACGCGGCGCGCACTCGGCGACTTGGCCCGGGCACGCAAGGCCGATCGCGAGGGACATGCGCAGGCGTGCGAAGCAGCGCTTGCCGAGGCGCGCGCCGCAATCGCCCCCTAGCTTTGCAGAATATCGCGACGGATGCCCCTGATAAGCCCGTCGCCGAACCATCGTGCAAGGAGGCTCGCAGCCCGTTCGGCGACCGCGTCATCCTTGTCGCGGAATGCGAGCATGCTGCAGATCGCCCCGAAACTCCGCCCCGCCCGCGCCTCAGTCAAGGCAAGCGCCTCCGGCGTTTCGAGCTTCCGGTAATGCGCCTGTTGGTCTTTGCCTCGCCACACCAGGATCGTTTCTGCGCCGCTCGCGGTCTGCGGCGGTGGGGCTTCGATGGCCGCCGCCTCATAAGCCGCGCACGTGCCCGACACCACGCTTAAGAGCGAGATGCTGGCTTGAAAGTCAAAGCACAGCGCCGGCCACGCCTCTGACGAGAGGCCGGCGAGCCCGCCGACGTCGCAAGGTTCGGCGTCGTCCGCATCAAAGGCATCGGCGAGCGCGCGTTCGAGCAAGGCGAGGCCGAGCCAGTCGGGCTTGGTGCCCCAAGGCTCCGCTCGCGTCAAGAACTCGGGCAGATGCCGCCCGTACCAGCGCGCGTTCGGGTGATGCGATCGCGTCGCGGCGATATAGGCTTCGACGAGCGCGCCGAAATCTTCCTCGCCCATCGCATTGCGCAGCATCGGATAATCTTCGGCCAGAAAACTCGCATGGCGCAGTCGATAGGCGTCGCTGTAGACCGCAAAGCGCGCCGCGCGGTCGAGACGCCGCGACGGATTGACGGAATCGAGGATGGCGCGATCCTCGCCGATGACGGCGTCCTGAAACTTGGCTTGCAGGTCGGCGAGCTTCATGCCGCCGCGCCAATCTTTTCGGCCGCGACGGCCGCGGCGATGCCGCGCGCCTGCTCAAGTTCGGCGAGAAGCTCGGGGAAAGGCGGAAATTTGTCGTCGCGCTCGATCATCACCGAAACCGGCCCAAACCGGCGCCAGGCTTCGGCGAACAAAGCCCAAACCTCGGGGCTGACCGGTTCGTCGTGCGAGTCGATCTTGTGCGTCCCTTGGTCGGAATGGCCGGCGAGATGAAACTGCACGACGCGGTCGACGTCGATCGACTGGATGAACTCGGTCGGCGCAAAATCATGGTTGAAACCCGAGACGAAGACATTGTTGACGTCGAGCAGCAGCCAGCAGTCGGCGCGTTCGGCGACTTCCTTCACAAATGTCCATTCGTCCATCTCGGATTCGGCGAAAGTGACGTAGCTCGAGACGTTCTCGATCGCGATGCGCCGGCCGAGAAAGTCTTGAACGCGCCCGATGCGCTCGACGACGTGATCGAGCGCCTCTTTCGTATAGGGCACGGGAAGCAGATCATGCAGGTTGACGCCGTGAACGCCCGTCCAGCACAGATGATCGGAGACGAAGGCCGGCTGAAAACGCTCGGCAAGGCGCTTCAGCGCGCCAAGATAATCGAAATCGAGCGGCGCGGTCGATGCAATCGACATCGAGACGCCGTGCAGCACGATCGGATAATCGGCGCGGATGCACTCGAGGACCGAAAGCGGCCGCCCGCCGGGGATCATGAAATTCTCGGAAATGACCTCGAACCAATCGACGGGCGGCTTGTTGTCGAGAATGTCGCCGTAATAGACAGGCCGCAGACCCAGGCCGAAACCGAGCGGCGCAGGCTTTTGCATCTTTTGCTCCTCGGTTCGAATTGCGGAAACCGGCGCGCGGTCAAGCCGAGCGCTCTTGCGACACCGCAGGAGCGCTCGCTTTTGGCGGCCGCGCTCGCCCGTCAGGTGATGACCTTGCCGCCCTTCTTCAGGCAGGCGGTTTTCGATTTCACCGGTAGCCAGCCCATTCCCTTGCAGGAATTCTGCCCCTTGCAGGCGTTGGACGCCGACTTGCAGGCGCCCATCCCCTTGCAGCTGTTGATGCCCGCGCACATGACGCTCTTTGAGGCGGCCTGCGCATCGCTCGTCGGCGCGACCCCGGCCAAGGCAAGCGCGACGGCGGCGACGGCGATACTGCCGCCTGAAACCAAAGTGATTTTCATTGTGCTCTCCCTCGTGATGCGTCCGCACGGGCGGCCGCTTCAGGCGCAACGCGCCTCGAACGACTTCGAAGCGGGGGCCTAGAACATTACACCGAATTCCGGGGCGTAACTCCGCCTGGCCCCGCGAAGACCGGGCGTCGGCTTTCCGCGCCGCGCGTCATATTGGCGCGTCGCAAGGCCGGCGTAACGATCCCTCGTCGAGGCCGCAGGAAAATGCTGCAAAGCAGTATCGAACTTCGGCCAATAACCGCTCTCGTTCCGGGCAAATTTGTGTTGAGGCCCGACCTATTTCTCATTATTCATGCGCCGGTTGCGGCTCCGCCCCCGGATAGCTCATCCGGCCGCGGCGGTGAGCCCAAGCCATTGGCCGGGCAGCCATGTTCGGTTGAAAATCTCTCCCTTGGCCCTGGCCAGCGTGAGAAAGCCGGTGCCGGGTCCGTGCTGCGGATCTGCCCGAAAATCAATGAAGAAGCGTTTGTCCTTCCGGGCAAAGGCAGCAACTTTAGAGTTTGGGAGACAATGATGAGCAATAGGCCGCGCTTTCCCGGGCGCCATTTTTTGCAGATTCCCGGCCCCACCCCGATTCCCGACCGCGTTCTGCGGGCGATCGATATGCCGGTCATCGACCACCGCGGGCCGGAATTCCAGAAAATCGCAAAGCGCGTGCTCGAAAAGGTCAAGGCTCCGTTCAAGACAAAGAATCCGGTCGTCATTTTTCCAGCCTCGGGAACCGGCGGCTGGGAAGCCGCGCTGGTCAACACGCTCTCGCCGGGCGACCGCGTTTTGATGTTCGAGACGGGTCAGTTCGCGGCTCTTTGGAAGGCCATGGCCGCGAACCTCGGGCTGAAGCCCGAGTTCATCGAGTCCGATTGGCGCATCGGCGCCGATCCGGCGCAAATCGAGGAGCGGCTCAAGAAGGACAAGAATCACGAGATCAAGGGCGTCTGCATCGTCCATAACGAGACGGCGAGCGGCACGACCTCGCCGATAGCCGAAATCCGTCAAGTTCTCGACAAGCTCAAACACCCGGCGCTGCTTTACGTCGACGCGGTCTCGTCGCTGGCTTCAATCGATCTGCGCCACGACGAATGGGGCATCGATGTCACCATCGCCGGCTCGCAGAAAGGCCTGATGCTGCCGGCCGGCCTCGCCTTCAACGCGATGAGCCAGAAGGCGATAGCCGCTTCGAAGAACGCCGGCTTCAACAAATCCTATTGGTCTTGGGCCGACATGCTCGCCACCAACGCGCAGGGCTTCTTCCCTTACACGCCGGCCACGAACATCATCTATGGCCTCGACGTCGCGCTCGATATGCTCGAGGAGGAAGGATATGAGCGCATCTTCGCGCGTCACAAGCGGCACGCAGAGGCGACGCGCCGCGCCGTCGTCGCCTGGGGCCTCGAAGTCCTCTGCAAGGATCCGAAATATTACTCGCCGGTCGTCACGTCCGTTCTTTTGCCGCCCGGCTATGACGCGGACGCCTTCCGCGCCGTCGTGCTCGAGAATTTCAACATGTCGCTGGGCACGGGTCTGGGCCGTGTCGCAGGCAAGGTATTTCGCATCGGCCATCTTGCCGACACCAACGATCTCACCATCATGGGAGCGCTGAGCGGCGTCGAAATGGGGCTCGAACTCGCAGGAATCCCGCACAAGAAGGCCGGCGTGCAGGCGGCCATGGCCTATCTCGCGGACGAAGCGCGTAAGACGACGCAAAAACTCGCCGCCGCTGAATAGGCGGCGGCTTCTCCGCATGACCTCGCGCGAGGCGCCGAGGGCAGTGGACCTCCCGCTCGAGCAGGCGCCGTCATGGATCACGCGCTGGCCGAAGATCAGAACGAGGTCTTCGCCTTTCTTGCGGATCCCGCCACCTACGGGCTGAGCGAGAATATCAAACGTATCGACACGCATGGCGCGGTGGTCTTTCTTGCGGGGCCGGACGTCTACAAGGTCAAGCGCGCGGTCCGCTTTCCCTTCATGGATTTCTCGACGCTCGAGAAGCGCCGCGCGGCTTGCGAAAACGAGATCTTGGTCAATCGCGATAATGCGCCGGACCTCTATCTTGGCACGCTGCCGATAAGGCGCGACGCACAGCGATTGGCTCTCGGCGGAACTGCGGGCGACATTGTCGAATGGGTGGTTCATCTGGCCCGCTTCGACGAAGAAAAGACGCTCGACCGTCTTGCCGAGCGCGGCGCGCTCGACCTTGCCATTGCCGCCAAGCTCGCCGAGATCATGGCCGCGGCCCATGCACATGCGCCGCGCGGCGCGGGTGGCGAAACGCAGATTTTCCGCGGCCGCCTCGAAGATACGATCGAGGGCCTTTCTGCCGCCGCAGACGTGTTTCCGCGCGCCGCGGTGGCGGCGCTCCGCGAGCGCTTCACGGCGGCCTCCAAGGCGTGTGAATCCTTGCTTTTGCTGCGCGAGGCGCGCGGCAAGGTGCGCCGCTGTCACGGCGACGCGCATTTGCGCAATATCGTTTTATACCAAGGCAAGCCGGTGCTCTTCGACGCCATCGAGTTCGACGATTCGATGGCGACCGTCGATATCCTCTACGATCTCGCTTTCGTTTTGATGGATCTTTGGCAACGGGATTTGCATACCCATGCCAATCTTCTGTTCAACCGCTATCTCTGGCGCGCTGCCGAAGTCGAGCAGGAACTCGAAGGACTCGCAGCGCTTGCCTTGTTCCTGGCGCTGCGCGCCGCAATCCGCGCGCGCGTGACGGCGGCGCTCGGCCGGCTCGAAGCCGGGGCGGGTGAGGTGCGCGCCCGCGAGGCGCGCCGCTTCTTCGCCGCGGCGGAAGATTTTCTCTTGCCACGCCAGGCGCGCCTCATCGCCATCGGCGGATTTTCGGGCAGCGGCAAGAGCACGCTTGCGCAGGCGCTCGGAGCGAACATCGGCCGCCCGCCGGGCGCCGTGCATCTGCGCAGCGATATCGAGCGCAAGCGGCTCCTGGGCGTTTCGGAGACCGATCGTCTGCCGCGCGAGGCCTACCAGCCGGAGATCACCGCACGCGTTTATGCAAGGCTCCGCGAGCTTGCCGCGGTCGCTTTGCACGCCGGCCACAGCGTCATTGTCGATGCCGTCAACGCCAGGCGCGAAGAGCGCGATGCTTTGGGAGAACTCGCGGCGCGCGCGCATGTACAATTCAGCGGCCTCTGGCTCGACGCGCCGACCGAGACGCTCATGGCGCGCGTCGACGCCCGCGGAAATGATGCGTCCGATGCTACGGCGAGCGTCGTGGGCGAGCAGGCGGCACGCGACCTTGGCCGGCTCGACTGGATGCGGCTCGATTCCAGCCGGAGCCAGGCGACATTGGCGCAAGATGCTCTCGAAGCCCTGGGCTGAGACTATGCGCTGGGCGGGATCAGTACGGCCGCGCCTTGCAGCCGTCCCTCGCGCAGATCGGTCAGCGCCTCGTTGGCACGTTCCAGCGGATAGGCTTTGGTATGCGTCACAATGTCGGATTTCGCGGCAAGGCTCAGGAATTCCCGTCCGTCGCGGCGTGTGAGATTGGCCACTGAGACCAGCCGGCGCTCTTCCCAAAGCAGGTCGTAGCGGAAGCTTGGTATATCGCTCATGTGAATGCCCGCGCAGACGACGGTACCACCTTTTTTGACCGCCGCCAGCGCCAGAGGCACGAGCGGCCCGACCGGCGCATAGATGATCGCCGCATCGAGCGGCTCGGGCGTCTTTTCGTCCGAGCCGCCGGCCCAGACGGCACCGAGGCTCAAGGCGAAATCTTGCGCGGCACGGTCGCCGGGCGAGGTAAAGGCAAAGATCCGGCGCCCGCGCTTCTGCGCGACCTGGGCGACGATATGGGCCGCGGCGCCGAAACCGTAGAGACCCAGGTTTGTGCCTTCGCCGGCCATGACGAAGGAGCGCCATCCGATCAGCCCGGCGCAAAGCAAAGGCGCGAGATCCTGGTCTCTGCCGTTCTCGCCCAGCGCAAAGGCGAAGCGTGCATCGGCAATCGCCTGCGTGGCAAAGCCGCCGTCGCGCGTATAGCCGGTGAACAGCGGCTGATCGCAAAGATTTTCGCGGCCCTCGAGACAATAGGGACAATGTCCGCAGGTATGGCCGAGCCAGGGAATGCCGACGCGCATGCCGAGCGCGAGCCCGGTCACATCCGGCCCCAGCGCGTCGATCCGGCCGACAATTTCATGGCCGGGGATAATCGGCGATTTCGGATGAGGCAATTCGCCGTCAACCACATGCAAGTCGGTGCGGCATACTCCGCAAGCCGTGACCTTGACGCGGATCTCGCCGGCGCCGGGTCGCGGATCCGGCAAGTCTTCGAGAACGAGCGCCGTTCGCGGCTTCTTCAGGACCATCGCGCGCATGATCTAGGCTCCGTTTCGATCCCTTCTAACGGCAAGGCTGGCGATCGCCTGCGCCGTTTTCGAGCCGTTCCTTAAAGATGCCGAATTGAAATGCCATGCTGAGACTAACGCAACATCTCGATTGGGAGGACACATGGCCATGGATATTCCGGCTTCTGTCTCTGCGGTGCGCAGTCTTCAGGAAGATTTGCTGAAAGGCACGGTCCCGTTCCAGGAGGCGTGGCAGCGCAGCTTTTTTTGGCTTCCGCTCACCTTCCTGGCCGAAGCTCTGCGGTTCTCTGCGCGGCGCCTGCAGGCGCAAAGCGATTTCATCGCCGGCCTCGAGGCGTGCAATTCGGTTCCCGAAGTCATCGAGGCGCAATCCCGTTTCGTCCGAGCCGCGGTTGGCGACTACGGCACGCAGACGAGCAAGATCGTCGACGACATGCGCAAAACCGTCTCGCAAGCGGCGTGATGCCGGCGCCGCCGCGGCGTTTCAATCCGGCCTCAATGATGCGCGAGAAATGCTAAGCTAAGCGTGATCACGATTTCGGCGAGGATCAGGAAGACGATAATCGCCTCGAGGCGGGTGGCGCGATCGACATCAAAAATGTCGGTCAGCGCTTGGCCGGTCTCGACGATGACTCCAAGCTTGCGGCTCACGGCGCGGGCGCGTTCGCGCAGCTCATATTCATCCTCGAGCCGTGCGTAAAGGCGCTCGAGGGCAGGGTGGTCCCAGAGCACGTCGGGCTTTTCTTCGACCGCGACGCGACCCGAGATCCTGTGTTGGGCGAGCAGCGCCTGCCCGACCAGTCGCAGCATCTTGCGGCGGTTCCAGGGTGCGCGTCCGGTCTGCGCCAAATCTTGCGCGAAGGGTTCGATGGTGTCGAAGACGCCGCTCAGCGCGTTTTCGTCGCGCGCCAGCGAGACCGTCTTGGCCAGCACGTCTGCGACGACAAGAAAGCGCCCCGCGGAGAGATCCGGCATTTGAATGGGGCCGCCGGGGGGAATTTTGTCTTCGTATCCCGGCATGATTTCGAGAACGGCCGTCTCGTCGCATTTGCGGTCGCGCCTGCCGGCCAGACGTCCATCGATCTGTTCCAGGAAATTTTCTTCTTCGATCGGCGTAAGACCGATAAAGACGGCCACGCCGAAGCGGTAAAGGGCCACGAATTTGGCCGGCCCCAGCCGCAATGCAAAGGGCGTGGTGGCGATCATGTCGCCGCGCTCGAGACCGGAGGTATCGATCCGGTCGCCGATGAGCAAGGCGCGCGCCACGATCCTTTCGGCGGCCTTCGCATTGGGCGTGGCGATCGTCAGGTCGCTGACGTTGGGCATGGGCTTCGCCTTGGTTTTTAAAGACTTCCTCGAAACATCTTATCTTCTAGATAGGTCCGAGCGAGCGGATTTTGAACTAAATCAAGGAAAACGTTTTCACTTTTGTCCCTCTAGCATCGTGGGGCCTTGATTCAGCCGAATTGAACGAAATGTCTCAGCAGGATGCGGCATTGCCCGAACGTGCCGTTCCGGCGTTTGCGCAAGGGTCGTGCGATGGTCAAAATCGAGGACGTCGAACCGGATATTCCCGGGCCCGAGATCAATCCCGACAAGGTCTGCTTCATTATCGCCAAGGCCCGCGAGCTCGAGGCCGAAGACGAAGGGGTCGAGGCCGACGATTCCAATCCCACCGACGACGACTTCATCAGTATCCTCAGCGACAAAGGTTATAGACCCACGCGGCGCGAACTGGCCGCCTTTATCGACGCGCTCGACGATGATGAGAAGGCCGAACTGGTGGCGCTCGCCTGGACGGGCCGGGGCGATTACGGGGCGCGCGAATGGCGGGTCGCGGTCGCCGAGGCGCGCGCCCGGCGTGAGCGCGAGACTTCGGCCTATCTTCTCGGAATTCCGATTCTTTCGAACTATCTCGAAGATGGTTTGGCGGAGTTCGGCCTATCTTGTGGCGACTTCAACGCACGCGAAATGGGCTGAGACTGTCAGGCAGAGTAAGGGACGCGACTCGCGAAATTTCCGGCGGCCCAATGACCGGTTCGACATCGGCCAAAAATCATAAATATTCGTTCCGATTTGCGCGGCGCGCATAGGAAACACGGCTTGCGCGCCAGTTTCGGCCTCCTAGATCAGGTCTGCGCCGTCGTTGATCGACATCAATGTGAGTGCGCCGGCGCCGGCTTAGGCAAAGCATCAATCGCAGCTCTGGCGTCAAGATCATAAATTGGAGGTGGATCATGGTTAAGTCTTTCATCCCGGTCGGACGCGAGCCATCCAACTTGCCTGCGCGTTTCGCGCCCTTCGCCACGCTTCAGCAAGAGATCGATCAGCTGTTTGACGATTTTGGCCGCAATTTCTTCGATTTCGGCCGCGGCTTGTCGGGCCTGCCGAGCTTAGGCGCGACAGAGATTGCCGCTCCGCGCATGAACGTTGCCGAAACCGACAGGGCGGTCGAGATTACCGCGGAACTGCCGGGCCTCGAAGAAAAGGACGTGCAGATCAACTTCGCCGACGACATCCTCACGATTCGCGGCGAGCGGAAAGCGGAAAAGGAAGAGAAGGATAAGAATTATCGTCTGTTCGAACGAAGCTACGGCGCCTTTGCTCGGTCGCTCGCGCTGCCGCCGGGCACCGATCCCCACAAGATCAAGGCGAGCATCGACAAGGGCGTCTTGAAAGTGACCGTCGAAAAGCCGGAGCCCAAGGTCGCCAAGAAAATCGAGGTCAAGGCCGCATAAGCTTTGCAAGTGCCCGCCCCGATCCGGCGGGCGCTTGCCCGGGGCTCGCCATGAAAATTGGGAACGGTGATTTTATCGTCGTCTGCGACGGCAGCAAGGCTCTGTTGATCGAGAACGAGGGCGACGAAATGCTCGCCAAGTTCAAGACGCGCGAGGTCTACGAACAACATGAGGAACCGACGCATGCGCTCGGAACCGACAGACCGGGCCGCGTCGCGGAAATGGCGACGCGAGCACGCAGCGCGGTCGCCGGCAAAGACTTGCACGACGAGGAAGAAAGCGCGTTTCTCATTCGCCTCGCAAACCGGCTCGACGCTTTGGTCCGAGCCGGGCAGGCGCATCATGTCGTTATCGTCGCGCCGCCGCGCGCCCTCGGCGTGCTTCGGAAGTCTTACTCTTCGGCGCTGCGGAAGGCGATTCGCGCCGAACTGGACCATGATCTGATTCACCTGACGGTGCCAGAGATCGAGCAACGGCTCTCTAAGGCCTGATCGACAAGATGCGCTGGAGCTTGCCGCGAGTTCGGCAGGCAACCAATTGAAATTCATTATATGTTTCCTACATAAGGACTGCCGCGAGCGGGCCTGTTTCGGCCTGCGTATCAGGTGGTCGGGGGCACATGCCGGTAAGCACGTCGCCCTTTAGCCTGAGGCGGGCCCAGGGCGGCTTGCGCCGGACATTGCACTGCGGTAGGGATCGGCCCGGCTGGAAAAACCGCTCTTCCGGCTTCGGCGCGTCCCGTTTTGCCGGTCCAGCCTCAGGCGCGTTCATGCCCGATTTGCTCAGCCAATATCTGCCGGTTGCCGTGTTCATGGCAGTCGCCGCGCTGATCTCCGGGGCTTTGACGATCGCCCCCTTTATCGTCGCCTTCCGCGCTCCGGACGCCGAAAAGCTCTCGGCTTACGAATGTGGATTCAACGCCTTCGACGACGCGCGCATGCGCTTCGACGTGCGCTTCTATCTTGTCTCGCTGCTCTTCATCATCTTCGACCTCGAAGTCGCCTTTCTGTTTCCGTGGGCGGTCGCCTTCAGACAGGCGGGTGTCGCCGGCTTTTGGGCGGTGATGGTTTTCCTCGCGGTGCTGACGATCGGTTTCGTTTATGAGTGGAGAAAGGGGGCTCTGGAATGGGAGTGAGCGCGCCTCTTCTTCACCCCGCTTCCGGCCAGCCGGTGGGGTCGAATGACCCGACATTTCTGACGATCAGCAACGAACTTGCCGACAAGGGCATGTTGGTGACGACGGCCGACGCTCTCATCACCTGGGCACGCACCGGCTCGCTGATGTGGATGACGTTCGGGCTTGCATGCTGCGCGGTCGAGATGATGCAGGCGTCGATGCCGCGCTACGACATCGAGCGCTTCGGCTTCGCGCCGCGCGGTTCGCCGCGCCAATCGGATGTCATGATCGTCGCGGGGACGCTCACCAACAAGATGGCGCCGGCGCTGCGCAAGGTCTACGACCAGATGCCCGAGCCACGCTATGTGATCTCGATGGGCTCCTGCGCCAATGGCGGGGGCTACTACCATTATTCCTATTCGGTGGTGCGCGGCTGCGACCGGATCGTGCCCGTCGATATTTACGTACCGGGCTGTCCTCCTTCGGCCGAGGCGCTCGTCTACGGAATTCTGCTTCTGCAGAAGAAGATCCGCCGCACCGGCACGATCGAGCGTTAGCGTGACAGAGCATGGACAGCGCGCTTCAGGATCTCGGCAATATGGTCGCAGCAGCGCTGCCCGGGGCGATCCGTGCCAGCGTCGTGGCGTTCGGCGAACTGACGCTTGAGGTGGAGGCTTCGCGCCTTATCGAGACGGTCCGCCATCTGCGCGACGATGCCGACTGCCGCTTCGTCTCGTTCATCGATCTGACCGCCGTCGATTATCCGACGCGCAGCCCGCGCTTCGACGTCGTCACGCATCTCCTCTCGCCGCACTTCAATCGCCGCATTCGCGTCAAAGTAGCGACTGCCGAGGACGAGCCTGTGCCCTCGCTGACGGCTCTTTATCCGGCAGCCAATTGGTACGAGCGCGAGACCTATGACTTGTTCGGCATCGTTTTCTCCGGTCACCCGGATCTGCGCCGCATCCTCACCGATTATGGATTCGGGGGCCATCCCTTGCGCAAAGACTTTCCGATGACCGGCTACGTGGAAGTGCGCTACGACGACGCGCAGAAGCGCGTTGTCAACGAGCCGGTGCGGCTTCGCCAAGAATTTCGCAGCTTCGATTTTCTCTCCCCCTGGGAAGGCCCTGTCGATTACCAACTTCCCGGCGACGAGAAGGCGAGCCAAGACGAGGACAAGGGCTGAAGGCGGTGACAGACCAGGACGTCCGCAATTTCAGCATCAACTTCGGGCCGCAGCATCCCGCGGCGCACGGCGTGCTGCGCCTCGTCCTCGAACTCGACGGCGAGGTCGTTGAGCGTGTCGATCCGCATATCGGCTTGCTGCATCGTGGCACCGAGAAGCTGATGGAGGCGCGCACCTATCTGCAGAACGTGCCGTATTTCGACCGGCTCGACTATGTCGCGCCGATGAACCAGGAACACGCCTTTTGTCTCGCCATCGAAAAGCTTCTCGGTCTCGAAGTGCCGCGCCGAGCCCAGTTGCTGCGCGTCCTTTTTGCCGAGATTGGCCGCAATCTCTCGCATCTCCTGAATGTCACGACACAAGCCATGGACGTGGGCGCGCTCACCCCGCCGCTCTGGGGCTTTGAGGAGCGCGAGAAGCTCATGGTCTTCTACGAGCGCGCCTCGGGCTCGCGTATGCATGCCGCCTATTTCCGGCCGGGCGGCGTACATCAGGATTGTCCGCCCGAACTCATCGAGGACATTGGTGCCTGGTGCGAGCCCTTCTATAAAGTCTGCGACGATCTGCAAGAGCTTTTCATCGAGAACCGCATCTTCAAGCAGCGCAACGTCGACATCGGCGTGGTGAGCTTGGAGGATTGCTGGGCGCATGGCTTTTCCGGCGTGATGGTGCGCGGTTCGGGCGCCGCCTGGGACCTGCGCAAGGCGCAGCCCTACGAATGCTACGAGGAAATGGATTTCGACATTCCGGTCGGCAAACACGGCGACAATTACGACCGCCAAGTGATCCGCATGGAGGAAATGCGGCAGGCGACGAAGATCATGCAGCAATGTGTCGAAAAGCTCGCCTCGGCCGACGCCCGCGGGCCCGTGCATACCAAGGGCAAGGTCGTGCCTCCCTCGCGCCCTGAAATGAAGCGCTCGATGGAAGCGCTCATCCATCATTTCAAGCTTTACACCGAAGGTTTCCACGTTCCGGCGGGCGAGGTCTATTGCGCCGTCGAGGCGCCGAAGGGCGAATTCGGCGTCTATCTCGTCTCCGACGGCACGAACAGGCCGTACCGTTGCAAGATCAGAGCGCCGGGCTTTGCGCATTTGCAGGCGATGGATTTTCTCTGCCGCAAGCACATGCTGGCCGACGTTTCCGCGATCCTCGGATCGATCGACATTGTTTTCGGGGAGGTCGATCGATGAGCGTGCGGCGGCTCGCCGAGGTTCAGCCCGAAAGCTTCGCCTTCACGCCGGAGAACGAGGCGCGTTGCGCCAAAGAGATCGCCAAATATCCGCCAGGGCGCCAGGCTTCGGCGGTCTTATCGCTGCTATGGCTCGCGCAACGGCAAAACGGCCGTTGGCTGCCGAAACCGGCGATCGAAAAGGTCGCGGCCATGCTCGGCATGCCCCCGATCCGCGTGCTGGAGATTGCGACGTTCTACACGATGTTCAATCTGGCGCCGGTCGGCAGATATTTTGTCCAATTCTGCGGGACGACGCCCTGCGTGCTGCGCGGCGCGGACGCGATCAAGGCGGTGCTCGAGCGCCGCATCGGCCCCGCCGGGCAGGTTACAGCCGACGGGCTCTTTTCTTGGATCGAGGTCGAATGCCTCGGAGCCTGCTGCAATGCGCCGATGGTGCAAATCAACGATGATTATTACGAGGATCTGACGCCCGAAAATTTCGACGCTCTGCTCGATAAGCTCGCGGCAGGCAGGCCCGTCAAGCCCGGCTCGCAGATCGGACGCCGGACCTCGGAGCCGGTCGGCGGGCTAACCTCATTGACAAGCCTCTACGGCGTCGACGGTCGCAGTGGTCCGCAGACTTATCGTGGCTCGCCCGGCTACGATCCGCCCAGTCCCGAGCCGGTCTCCGACAAGGATTGACGATTGCGATGCTCGACGACAAGGACCGCATCTTCCTCAATCTCTACGGCTTCGGCGACTGGCGCCTGAGGGGCGCGCAGGCGCGCGGCGCCTGGGACGATACGAAAGCGCTGATCGACAAGGGCAAGGATTGGATCATCAATGAGATGAAAGCCTCGGGCCTGCGCGGTCGCGGCGGCGCCGGATTTCCGACCGGGCTCAAATGGTCGTTCATGCCGAAGCCCGATCCGGCGCGGCCTTCCTATCTCGTCGTCAATGCCGACGAATCCGAGCCCGGCACCTGCAAAGACCGCGAGATCATGCGCAATGATCCGCATCTGCTGATCGAAGGTAGCCTGCTGGCGAGTTTCGCCATGCAGGCGCACGCCTGCTACATCTATATTCGCGGCGAATATATTCTCGAATATGAGCGCCTGATCGCGGCGGTTGAAGAAGCCTACGAGGCGAGGCTCATCGGAAAGGACAATATTCACGGCTGGCCTTTCGACATTGTCGTGCACCGCGGCGCCGGCGCCTATATCTGCGGTGAAGAAACGGCGTTGCTCGAATCCCTGGAAGGAAAGAAGGGGATGCCGCGGCTGAAGCCGCCTTTTCCCGCCAACATGGGCCTTTATGGCTCGCCCACGACCGTGAACAACGTCGAGTCCATCGCGGTCGCCCCGGCGATCCTGCGCCGCGGAGCGGCCTGGTTTGCAAGCTTCGGGGCGCAGAACAATGCCGGCACGAAACTCTTCTGCGTCTCCGGCCATGTCGAGAAGCCCTGCAATGTGGAAGAGGCCATGTCGATCCCCTTCCGCGAACTGATCGACGTGCATTGCGGCGGTATTCGCGGCGGATGGGACAATCTTCTGGCGGTCATCCCGGGCGGTTCCTCCGTTCCTCTCGTTCCGGCGCATGAGATCATCGAGGCGCCCATGGATTTCGACTCGCTGCGCAATCTCAAGTCCGGTCTCGGCACCGCGGCGGTGATCGTCATGGACAAATCCACAGACGTCGTCCGCGCCATTACCCGTATCAGCTATTTCTACAAGCACGAGAGCTGCGGGCAATGCACGCCCTGCCGGGAGGGGACAGGCTGGATGTGGCGGGTTCTCACGCGCATGTCGGAGGGTCGCGCCCAGAAGCGCGAGATCGACATGCTGCTCGAAGTCACGACGGAGATCGAGGGCCATACGATCTGCGCGCTCGGCGACGCCGCGGCATGGCCCGTGCAAGGGCTGATCCGGCATTTCCGTCACGAGATCGAGAAGCGCATCGATCAATATGCGGCCAACCCGCATTCGGAGCCGGCGGCCGGGTTCGAAATGGCGGCGGAGTAGGGCGATGGCAGAGGCCAAACCGATGACCAAGCTGCTCGTCGATGACGTTGCGGTTGAAGTTCCGCCGGAATACACGCTGCTGCAGGCCTGCGAGGCGGCCGGCGCCGAGATCCCGCGTTTCTGCTTTCACGAACGCCTCTCAATCGCCGGCAATTGCCGCATGTGCCTGGTCGAGGTGAAAGGCGGTCCGCCCAAGCCCGTCGCCTCCTGCGCCATGGCGG
Organism: Methylovirgula sp.; assembly: GCA_030044485.1. Classification (GTDB taxonomy): domain Bacteria; phylum Pseudomonadota; class Alphaproteobacteria; order Rhizobiales; family Beijerinckiaceae; genus Methylovirgula. Next base: position 15,472 of record JASHVQ010000203.1, read on the forward strand.
TGCGCGACCTGCGCCCCGGATCCAAGGGCGAACTGCCGGCTGTCTTCACCAAATCTCCGATGGTGAAGAAAGCGCGCGAAGGCGTCATGGAATTCCTGCTCATCAACCACCCGCTCGACTGTCCGATCTGCGATCAGGGCGGCGAATGCGATCTGCAGGATCAGGCCGTCGCCTTCGGCTTTTCCGGCTCGCGCTACAAGGAGAACAAGCGCGCGGTCGAGGACAAATATATCGGCCCTCTGGTGAGCACGTCGATGAACCGCTGCATCCATTGCACGCGCTGCGTGCGCTTTACAGCGGAAGTCGCGGGCACCGGCGACATGGGCGCCATCGGGCGCGGCGAGGACATGGAGATCACGACCTATCTCGAAACCGCCATGGGCTCGGAGCTGCAGGGCAACGTCGCCGATCTCTGTCCCGTGGGCGCGCTTTTGCCCAAGCCCTATTCGTTCAAGGCGCGCTCCTGGGAACTCACCAAGACGGATTCGATCGATGTCATGGATGCGCTTGGCTCGGCGATCCGCGTCGACAGCCGCGGCCGCGAGGTGATGCGCATTCTGCCGCGCATCAACGATGCCGTAAACGAGGAATGGATCTCGGACAAGACGCGGCAGATTGTCGACGGCCTAAAGACACGTCGTCTCGACCGACCTTATCTTCGCGAAGGCGGGAGGCTCAAGTCGGCGACCTGGAACGAGGCTTTCGCCGCCATCGCGGCGAAAGTGAAATCGGCGCGCCCCGGGCGCATCGGCGCCATCGCCGGCGATCTCTGCGCCGCGGAAGATATGTTCGCGCTGAAGCTCCTGGTCGAGAGCCTCGGCAGCGGCTCTCTCGATTGCCGCCAGGACGGCACGAAACTCGATCCGAAATTCGGCCGTGCCGGCTACATTTTCAATCCGACGGTCGCCGGCATCGAAGAAGCCGATGCGATCATGATCATCGGCTCCAATCCACGCCGCGAATCGCCGGTTCTCAACGCGCGGATTCGCAAGCGCTGGCTCAAGGGCAATCTGCTTCTCGGCGTGATCGGCGAGCGCGCCGACTTGACCTACGACTATAACTATCTCGGCGCGGGACCGGAGAGCCTGGCGCGCTTCATCGACCATCCGCCGGTCGAGAAGGAGAGGCCGATGCTGCTCATCGGCCAGGGCGCTCTCGCCCGATCCGACGGGCTCGCAGTTCTCGCGCAAGCCGCAAAGGCGGCTATCTCGCTCGGCTGCGTGAAGCCTGGATGGCTCGGCTTCGCAATCCTGCATACGGCGGCCTCGCGCGTCGGCGGACTCGACCTCGGCTTCGTGCCCGGCGAGGGCGGGCTTGATGCCGCGGCCATGGCGAAGGCCGGTGCGCTTGACGTGCTCTTCAACCTCGGCGCCGACGAAATCGATATCGCGCCCGGCGCCTTCGTCGTCTATCAAGGCACGCATGGCGACCGCGGTGCGCAGCGCGCCGACGTGATTCTCCCCGGCGCGGCCTATACGGAGAAATCCGCGCTCTACGTCAATACCGAGGGCCGGGTGCAGTTCGCCGAGCGCGCCAATTTTCCGCCCGGCGACGCGCGCGAGGACTGGGCGATCCTGCGGGCGCTCTCGGCGCATCTCGGCAAGACTCTGCCATTCGATTCGCTGCACGGCCTGCGCGCCGCTCTCTACGCGAGCCATCCTCATTTCGCCAAGCTCGACGCGATCTTGCCCGGCGAGGCGGCCAATATCGAGAAGCTTGCCGGTGTCGTCGGCGCCGCGCCGAGCGCCGTTCCTTTCGTCTCGCCGATTGCGGATTTCTTCCAGACCAATCCGATCGCCCGCGCCTCGGCGGTGATGGCCGAGTGTTCGGCGCTGGCGCGCGGTCTGCGCAAGGAGGCGGCGGAATAATGGACTGGCTGCTGCCGTTTCTCCTCACTCTGCTGAAAAGCCTCGTCTTGATCGTCGCGCTGCTGATCTATGTCGCCTATGTCCTCTATGCCGACCGCAAGATCTGGGCGGCTGTACAGTTGCGGCGCGGGCCCAATGTGGTCGGTCCCTGGGGGCTGCTGCAAAGTTTCGCCGACCTCCTCAAATTCGTCATCAAGGAGCCGATCGTTCCGGATGGCGCCAACAAGGCCGTCTTTCTGCTCGCGCCCTTCGTCACGGGGCTTTTGGCGTTGGCCGCTTGGGCGGTCATCCCGCTCGACGACGGCTGGGCGATCGCCAACATCAATGTCGGCGTCCTCTACATCTTTGCGATCTCCTCGCTCTCCGTCTATGGCATCATCATGGGCGGGTGGGCGTCGAATTCGAAATATCCGTTTCTCTCGGCGCTGCGCTCGGCGGCGCAAATGGTCTCCTATGAAGTCTCCATCGGCTTCGTGCTCATCACCGTGCTGCTCTGCGCCGGTTCGCTCAATCTCTCCGATATCGTGAAGGCGCAGGACACGCGCTTCGGGCTCTTCGGATGGTACTGGCTGCCGCTGCTGCCGATGTTCGTGATCTTCTTCGTATCGGCGCTCGCCGAGACGAACCGCCCGCCCTTCGATCTCGTCGAGGCCGAGTCGGAGCTCGTCGCCGGCTTCATGGTCGAATATTCTTCGACGCCTTACCTGCTCTTCATGCTCGCCGAATATGTGGCGATCATCACCATGTGCGCGTTCGGCACGATTCTCTTCCTCGGCGGCTGGCTCTCGCCCATCCCCTTCCCGCCGTTTACCTGGTTGCCTGGCAGCATCTGGTTCATATTAAAGGTCTCGGCGATGTTCTTCATGTTTGCGATGGTGAAGGCCTTCGTGCCGCGCTATCGCTACGACCAGCTGATGCGGCTCGGCTGGAAGGTTTTTCTGCCTATCTCCCTGTTCATGGTCGTGCTTGTCGCCGCGGTGCTGCAGGCGACGGGCTGGGGCAACGTCATGGCGCAATGAGGAAAATATGAAAATAGACGCCGCCGCCAAGGCGCTCTTGCTGAAGGAATTCGTCGCAGCCTTTACGCTGTCGATGCGCTATTTCTTGAAGCCCAAGGCGACGCTCAATTATCCGCACGAGAAGAATCCGCAGTCGCCTCGCTATCGCGGCGAGCACGCGCTGCGCCGCTATCCCAATGGCGAAGAGCGCTGCATCGCCTGCAAGCTCTGCGAGGCGATCTGTCCGGCGCAAGCGATCACCATCGAAGCGGGGCCGCGCCGCAATGACGGCACGCGCCGCACGACGCGCTACGACATCGATATGGTCAAATGCATCTATTGCGGCTTCTGCCAGGAAGCCTGCCCGGTCGATGCCATCGTCGAAGGGCCGAATTCTGAATTTTCGGTGGAGACGCGCGAGGAACTCTATTACGACAAGGACAGACTCCTGGCGAACGGGGCCCGCTGGGAGCGCGAGCTAGCTCGCAACATCGCGCTCGATGCGCCATACCGTTAGGACGCAAGGAGCATAGAGGGTGCCGGCGATCAGCGAAAAACGGGACGCGAAATGAACGCCGTCGCTTTTTTCTTCTATTTCTTCTCGGCGGTCATGATCGCCGCCGCCTTCATGGTCATCACGGCGCGCAATCCCGTTCATTCCGTGCTTTTTCTCATCCTCGCCTTCGTCAACGCGGCGGGACTCTTTCTCCTGCTCGGCGCGGAATTTCTGGCGATGATTCTCGTCGTCGTATACGTCGGCGCGGTCGCCGTGCTGTTCCTCTTCGTCGTCATGATGCTCGACGTGGATTTCGCCGAATTGAAGGAGGGGTTTCAGCGAAATCTGCCGGTCGGGGCGACGCTCGGCGGCATCGTGCTCATCGAGCTTGCGCTTTGCGTCGGAGCTTGGAGCGTGGGGGGAAGGGCATTGACGCAAGTGACCACCCCGGCGCCGCCCGGGCTCTCCAACACCGCGGCGCTGGGCCGCGTTCTCTATACGCAATACATGTATCTGTTCGAGATCGCCGGGCTCGTGCTCCTGGTCGCGATGATCGGCGCGATCGTCTTGACCTTGCATCATAAGCGGGGCGTCAGGCGGCAAAGAATCGAGCTGCAGAACGAGCGCACGGCAAAGAGCGCGGTCGAACTCAAGAAACAACCGTCACGGGCGGGGGTATAGCGAAGCATGTCGATCGCGCTTGGACATTACCTCGTGGTCGCGGCGATACTCTTCACGCTTGGCGTGGCGGGCATCATCGTCAATCGCAAGAGCATCATCGTCATTCTGATGTCGGTCGAACTCATCCTGCTGGCGGTCAACATCAATCTCGTGGCGTTTTCGGCTTTTCTCGGCGATCTTACCGGACAGATCTATGCGCTCTTCGTCCTGACCGTCGCCGCCGCCGAAGCGGCGATCGGACTTGCCATTCTCGTCACCTATTTCCGCAACCGCGGGACGATCGCGGTCGAAGACATCAACATGATGAAGGGCTGAGCGTGTATCAGATCATCGTCGTTCTTCCGCTGCTCGGATTTCTCATCGCCGGCATTTTCGGCCGTTTTCTCGGCCCGCGTCCGAGCGAGGTCATCACGACGAGCTTGCTCTTTATTGCGATGCTGCTTTCTTGGTTTTCTTTCGGGGCTTTCATCGCGGGCTCGGCCGGCCCCGAGGTTGACTTCGTCACGACGTGGCTGAATTCCGGCGCGTTGCATGTCGACTGGGCATTGCGGGTCGATAGCCTGACCGTGGTGATGCTCTTCGTCGTCACCACGGTTTCGGCATTCGTGCATCTCTATTCGATAGGCTACATGCATGAGGACGATTCACGGCCGCGCTTCTTTGCCTATCTTTCGTTCTTCACCTTCGCCATGCTCATGCTGGTGACGGCCGACAACCTCGTGCAGCTATTCTTCGGTTGGGAAGGGGTCGGGCTGGCGTCTTACCTGCTGATCGGCTTCTGGTACAAGCGCCCTGCCGCCAATGCCGCGGCGATCAAGGCCTTCATCGTCAACAGAGTTGGCGATTTCGGCTTCACGCTCGGCATATTCCTGGTCTTCCTGCTTACGAACTCGGTTGCTTTCGACCAAATCTTCGCCGCCGCGCCGGGTCTCGCGGGCAAGACGATCCATGTCTTCGGCTTCGACATGGACGCCATGACGATTACCTGCCTGCTGCTCTTCATGGGCGCCATGGGCAAGTCGGCGCAGTTCCTTCTTCATACCTGGCTGCCGGATGCGATGGAGGGCCCGACGCCTGTTTCCGCCTTGATCCATGCCGCGACTATGGTGACGGCGGGCGTCTTCATGGTGGCACGGCTCTCGCCGCTCTTCGAACAGGCGCCGGCGGCGCTTGCCTTCGTGACAATCATCGGCGCGACGACGGCCTTTTTCGCGGCGACCGTCGCCCTGGTGCAGAACGACATCAAGCGGGTCATCGCCTATTCGACGTGCTCGCAGCTCGGCTACATGTTCGTCGCCCTCGGGGTGGGCGCCTATTCGATCGGCATTTTCCACCTCTTCACACATGCTTTCTTCAAGGCGCTGCTCTTCCTCGGCGCGGGTTCCGTTATCCATGCCATGCATCACGAGCAGGACATGCGCGAGATGGGCGGCCTTGCGAAGCGGATCCCGGTGACCTTCGCGATGATGCTCGTCGGAACGCTGGCCTTGACCGGTTTTCCGATGACGGCCGGGAATTTCTCGAAGGATGCGATCATCGAAGCTTCGTTTGCCGCGCACCGGCCGGCTGCCGTCTACGCGTTCTTGCTGATCACGCTAGCCGCGTCTCTGACGTCGTTCTACTCGTGGCGGCTCATCTTCTTGACGTTCTTCGGAAAGCCGAAATGGCAACGCGCCGAACGCGAACGCGGCCGCGCGGCGCCTGCGGCGCATCCCGCCGACGAGCATGCGACCGGTTCGATCGATGCGTGGCGCGAGCCGGGCATGGCGGCCGAAGGGCAGGTTAGGCATGCCGCGCATCATGATGCGCATCATATCGATCCGCAAGAATCGCCGCAGGTGATGCTGATTCCGCTTTACGTGCTGGCCTTCGGCGCGCTGACCGCGGGGTTTCTCTTTTCACAACTCTTCGTCGGGGAGGGCGCGGTCGAATTCTTCAAGGCCTCGATTTTCTATGCACCGACGAATCACATCATGGCGTCTCTCGAGGAGACGCCGGTGCTCGTCCATTTCCTGCCGAGCTTGATGATGCTCGTCGGGTTTCTCGTGGCCCTGTATGTCTATATTCTGGCACCCGGGACGGCCGAGCGCTGGGCTCGCGCACTGCCCGGTCTTTATCGCTTCCTCCTCAACAAGTGGTACTTCGACGAACTCTACGATTATCTCTTCGTTCGGCCGGCATTCTGGCTGGGCAACCTGTTCTGGAAGGGCGGCGACCAGAATACCATCGATCGTTTCGGCCCGGACGGCGTTGCAGCGCGCGTCATCGACGTCACGCAGCGTGTCGTGCGCCTGCAAAGCGGCTATCTCTATCACTATGCCTTCGCCATGCTGGTCGGCGTCGCGGCACTGATAACCTATTATATCGTGTGGGGCCTGCGCTGATGTTCGGCTTCGGAATTCTGACCTGTCTGGTCTTTCTGCCGCTGGTCGGTGCCGCCTTCATTTTAACGCTGCGCGGCGAGGATGAGGCGACGTGCAGCAACGCCCGCTGGGCGGCGCTGGTTACGACGATCGTCGATTTCCTTCTCTCCGTCTATGTCTATGCGAAGCTCGACCCCAACTCGTCGGCGTTCCAGTTCGTCGAGGAGAAGCACTGGTTCGGCGGCGGCCTCGTCTACAAGATGGGCGTCGACGGCATGTCCATGCCCTTTGTGGTGCTCACGACATTTCTCATGCCGATTGCGATTGCGGCGTCGTGGAAATCCATCCATGTGCGCGTCAAGGAATATATGATCGCCTTCCTGGCGCTTGAGACGCTGATGACCGGTGTCTTCTGCTCGCTAGATCTTGTCCTTTTCTATCTCTTCTTTGAAGGCGGCCTGATCCCGATGTTCCTCATCATCGGCATCTGGGGCGGCCCGCGACGCGTTTATGCGAGCTTCAAGTTCTTTCTTTACACGTTGCTTGGCTCGCTTCTCATGCTCGTCGCCATCATGGCCATGTACGGCTACGCGGGAACGACGGATATTTCCGTCCTGCTGAAAACGACGTTCCCGGCCTCCATGCAGAAGTGGCTGTGGATCGCCTTCTTCGCCTCTTTTGCGGTGAAGATTCCGATGTGGCCGTTCCACACCTGGCTTCCGGACGCACATGTCGAAGCGCCGACCGCGGGTTCGGTCATTCTCGCCGGCGTTCTCCTGAAGATGGGCGGCTATGGATTCCTGCGATTTTCGCTGCCGATGTTTCCCGATGCCTCGGCCTATTTCGCGCCGCTCATATATGCCCTCTCGGTGATCGCCATCATCTATACATCGCTCGTCGCGCTCGTGCAGGTCGATGTGAAGAAGCTCATCGCCTACTCTTCAGTCGCGCATATGGGTTTCGTCACGATCGGCCTGTTTTCGCTGACGCAGCAGGGGATACAGGGCGCCATCTTCCAGATGATCTCGCACGGCCTCGTTTCCGCGGCGCTCTTCCTTTGCGTTGGGGTCATTTACGACCGCATGCATACGCGCGAGATCGCGGCCTACGGCGGGCTCGTCGAGCGCATGCCGCTTTATGCCGTGGCCTTCATGCTCTTCACTTTGGCGAATATAGGCCTGCCTGGAACGTCGGGTTTCATTGGCGAGTTCCTGACGCTGATCGGCGCCTTTCGCGTCAACAGCTGGGTCGTTGCGCTTGCTGCGACGGGCAGCATTCTGTCGGCCGCTTATGCCCTTTATCTCTATCGGCGCATCATTTTCGGCGCACTCGAGAAGCCGAGCCTCAAAGCGATTCTGGATCTCTCGCCGCGCGAGATCGCGGTGCTCGCGCCGCTCTTTGTGTTGACGATCTATTATGGCCTGCAGCCCGGACCGATTCTCGACGCGACGGCGACCTCGGTCGCGCAGTTGATTCGCAGCAATGGCGAGATGCGGACCGCGGCTCTCGTCACGCCCGCGAGGTTCGAGAGTATGCGCGAATGATCCCGCTCAATTTCGCGCTCGCCCATAGTTTGCCCGAGCTTGTCTTGGCTATCGGCGCTCTGGGATTGGTTCTCGCCGGCGCCATTCGCGGCAGAATATCGGATTGGCTCGTCACCGAGATCGCCGTCGGCGTGCTCGGCCTCGGCATACTCGTCCTGCTCGGCGGAAGAGGAACCGCAATCGTCTTCGGCGGCGCCTTCGTCGACGATTCTTTCGGCCGCTTCATGAAGATCCTGAGCTATGCCGGATCGCTTGTCGCTCTGCTCATGGCACAGGACTTTCTGGTGCGCGAGAAGATCGACAAGTTTGAGTTCCCGGTTCTCATCCTGCTCGCGACGCTCGGCATGTCGCTGCTTATCTCGGCGAACGGCTTGATTGCGCTCTATCTCGGCCTCGAATTAATGTCGCTGTCGCTGTATGTCGTCGCCGCCTTCCACCGCGACAATTCGAGGGCATCCGAAGCCGGCCTCAAATATTTTGTCCTCGGCGCGCTGTCCTCGGGCATGCTGCTTTACGGCGCCTCGTTGCTCTATGGCTTTGCCGGCACGGTCTCGTTCTCCGGCATAGCGGCCTCCGTCAGGGGCGCGCCGTCGCTCGGCGTCATCTTCGGCTTGGTATTTTTGATGGCTGGACTGGCGTTCAAAATATCGGCCGTTCCCTTCCACATGTGGGTTCCGGACGTCTATGAAGGCGCGCCGACTCCGGTCACGGCCTTCTTCGCCTCGGCGCCGAAGATCGCCGCTTTCGCGGTCACCGTTCGCGTCGTGATCACGGCCTTTCCAGGCATCGCCGTGCAATGGCAGCAGATCATCATTTTTGTCTCGATCCTGTCGATGGCGCTGGGGTCATTCGCCGCCATCGGTCAGACCAACATCAAGCGGCTCATGGCCTATTCGTCGATCGGCCATGTCGGCTTTGCGCTTGTCGGACTTGCGGCAGACAGTGCCGCCGGCGTCGCCGGCGTGCTTTTTTACATGGCCATTTATCTCGTCATGCTGCTCGGCACATTCGCGGCGATCCTTTCGATGCGCGTCAACGGCAGGGCGGTCGAGAACATAAGCGACCTCGCGGGTCTTGCGCGCAATGACGGGGCCATGGCGTTCTTTTTGGCCATGCTCATGTTCTCGTTGGCAGGCATTCCGCCGCTTGCCGGCTTTTTCGCGAAGTTTTATGTGTTCTATGCGGCGGTTGAGGCGCACCTCTATTGGCTTGCGGTCATCGGCTTCGTCACAAGCGTCGTCGCGGCGTTCTACTATCTGCAGATCGTCAAGATCATCTATTTCGACGAGCCTGCGCCAAGCTTCGACAAGGCGCCAGCCGTGTTGCGCGCCGTGCTTGCCCTCGGCGGACTGGCCGTGCTGTTGCTTTTCGCCTATCCTGGTCCTTTCGTGAGCGCCGCCGAGGCCGCCGCCAAATCGCTGTTCTGATCTTGTCCGACAAAAGCCAGTTTCAGCTTGCCGAAGCCGCCAGCCGCGCGGGTTTTCAGCTTCTCACGTTCGAGACGATTGGCTCGACCAATGACGTCGCCATGGCATTGGGGCGCGCCGGCGGCCCCGACAAATGCTGGATCGTCGCCAAAGCGCAGACAAGCGGCCGCGGGCGGCAGGGGCGCTCTTGGGCGTCTCCGCTAGGAAATCTTTACGCCAGCCTGCTTCTCCTCGACGCCGTACCGAGGGAGCTTGCGCCGCAGCTGGGTTTTGTCGCCGGAGTTGCGGCGGCGCATGCTTTGCGTTCTCTCCTGGGAGGCGACGCGCGACTCACGTTGAAATGGCCCAACGACATCCTGTTCGACGGCGCCAAGCTTGGCGGCATCTTGCTCGAAGGCGCGACGCTCGATGCCGGGCGCTTTGCTTCGATCATAGGCATTGGCGTAAACTGCGCCTCATATCCACGCGACGTCGGTTATCCCGCGACGGCGCTGTGCGAGACCCGAGCTCGCGAAAGCACGCCGCAGCGCGTTTTCCTGCAACTTTCCGCACAGGTTTCGCATTGGCTCGGCGTTTTCGCCGGCGAGGAAGCCTTTCCCGCAATCCGTCGCGAATGGCTCGCGCTGGCGACGGGACTCGGCGCTCCCATCAAAATCTCGACACCGGCGCGTCATGTCCAGGGTCTCTTTCAGAGCATAGATGCGAGCGGCCGGCTGCTCGTCGAAAGCGAGGCCGGCGTCGTTGCCATCGACGCGGGCGACGTCATATTGGGTCATTGATGAGTGCCGCATATGAGTGACGCCGACGAACTGGTCTTCGTGCCGCTTGGCGGGCTGGGCGAGATCGGCATGAACCTCGCGCTCTATGGCCTCGGCCCGCGGCGCAGGCGAAAATGGCTGATGGTCGATTGCGGCCTCACCTTCGCGGAGCCGGAGCGGGCGGGCATAGAGATCATCTTGCCGGATCCGCAGTTCGCCGAGAAGATCAAGCGCGATCTCGTCGGTCTCGTCATCACGCACGGGCATGAGGATCATATCGGAGCGCTCGCCGATCTGTGGCCGGGGCTCGAATGCCCGGTCTATGCGACGCCATTTGCTGCCGGCCTTTTTACCACGCGCAAGGCAGGCGAGGCGGTTATGTCGGATCTGCAGATCAAGGTCGTTACCCAAGGCTCGCGGTTCAGGATCGACCCCTTCGATGTCGAGTTCATTCCCGTCGCGCATTCGATTCCGGAGAGCTGTGCGCTGGCGATCCGCACAAGCTGCGGCACGATCCTGCATAGCGGCGACTGGAAAATCGATCCCGACCCGGGCCTTGGCAAACCAACCGACAGCAAAAGGCTGATCGAGATCGGCAACGAGGGCGTTCTCGCGCTCGTCTGCGATTCAACCAATATCCTGCGTGACGGCGCGAGTCCCTCGGAACGGGAGGTCGCGCAGACCCTGCGCGACATCGTCACGGCGGCGCCCGGCCGGGTCGTCGTCACGACTTTCGCCTCGAATGTCGCGCGCATGCGCGCGGTCGCCGAGGCGGCAAGCGCCGCCGGGCGCAAAGTCATTCTCGTCGGGCGGGCGATGGAACGGGTCGTCGCGGTCGCCCGCGACTGCGGCTATCTCGAGGGCATCGAGGATTTCCTCTCGCTCGATTCCTATTCCGCGCTGGCGCGCAACGAAGTGGTCTTGCTCGCGACGGGCAGTCAGGGCGAAAGGCGCGCCGCCATGGCCCGCATCTCCGAGGACGATCATCCGATCGTGCGGCTCGCTCCCGGCGACACGGTGGTCTTCTCGTCGCGGACGATTCCCGGCAACGAGCGTGAGGTTAACCGCATCGTCAACAATCTCGTCAAGCAAGGCGCCGAGGTCATCACCGATCGCACGATGCCGCTGGTCCACGCCTCTGGCCATCCGCGCCGCGGCGAGGTTGCAAAATTCTATGAATGGATCAGGCCTCAGATCGCGATTCCCGCACATGGGGAGGAACTGCATCTTGAAGAACATGCGCGCTTTGTTGCTCTGTGCGGCGTCGCCCATGTGGTGAAGGCGCGCGACGGCGATGTTGTTCTGCTGGCGCCCGGCGCGCCGGGGATCATCGATGAGGTCCCGCACGGCCGTCTCTGCAAGGATGGCAATGCGCTCGTGGGGCTCGATGACGAGGCTGTGCAGACGCGGCAGAGATTGGCCTTTGCCGGCATCGTCACGATAGCGCTCGCAATCGATGCCAAGGGCGAGATGGCCGGCGTTCCAGATGTGGTTCTGGCCGGGTTACCGGCCAAAACGCGCGCCGGCCTTGTGCTCGACGAGATCGTCGACGCGGCGCTGTTCGAGACGTTCGATGCCTTGCCGCGACCCCAGCGGCGTGATGCGAATGTCGTCTCGAGCGCGATCGAGAAAGCCGTCCGCGCGGCGGTGGCGGCCGCCTGGGGCAAGAAGCCGAGCGTCCATGTGCTCGTCATCGAGGTGTGAGCGCGCTTGATCGCGCTACATCACACCGGCGTGCGTCTTAGTGCTCTCC
>JASHVQ010000204.1 GCA_030044485.1 Methylovirgula sp.
AATGCCGGCATTCAGCATGTCGAGCCCATCGAGAAATTCCCGCCCGAGATTTGGAACAAGATCATCGCCATCACGCTGTCGGCCGCCTTCCATGCAATGGCCGCGGCGGTCCCGGGCATGAAGGCGCGCAAATGGGGACGGATCGTTTCGACCGCTTCGGCCCACTCCATGGTCGCCTCGCCCTTCAAATCCGCCTATGTCTCGGCCAAGCACGGACTCGTGGGACTGACGAAGACCGTGGCGCTCGAAGTCGCGACCTTCGGCGTCACCGCCAATTGCGTCTCGCCCGGCTATGTCTGGACGCCGCTCGTCGAACAGCAAATCCCCGATACGATGAAGGCGCGCAATCTGACCCGCGAACAGGTCATCAACGACGTTCTGCTTGACGCGCAGCCGACCAAGCAGTTCGTGACCCCGGAGCAGGTTGCGGCGCTCGTCGTCTACCTCTGTTCGGACGCCGCGGCGCAGGTCACCGGCGCCAATATCCCGATCGACGGGGGATGGACGGCGCATTGAGGCGCGGCCGCGCGCCTTCGACGCTTGGGAGACGCGATGCCAGGACCGAAGACGGTGAACCTCGCACTGCAGGGCGGCGGTTCGCATGGCGCCTTTACCTGGGGCGTGCTCGACTTCCTGCTCGAGGACGAAAGACTCGATTTCGCGGCGATCACCGGGACGAGCGCCGGGGCGATGAACGCGGTCGTGCTCGCCGAAGGCTACGTGCAGGATGGCCGGGCGGGCGCGCGCGACAATCTCGCCAAGTTTTGGCGCTCGGTTTCCAACCAAAACGCGCTGTCTCCGATCGAGGCCAAGATCTTCGATCTGTTTTTCGGCTGCGGCACGATTCCAGCTCGTTTCGTCTCGTGGTGGACGGATTTCGTCACGCATTTTGCGAGCCCCTACGAATTCAACCCGTTCGATCTCAATCCTTTGCGCGATCACCTCAAAGAGGTCGTCGATTTCGAAAAGGTGCGCGCTTGCGACAAGTTCAAGCTGTTCGTGCCGGCGACCAATGTGCACACCGGCAAGATCCGCGTCTTCCAAAGGCACGAGCTCACCGCCGATCATGTCATGGCGTCGGCCTGCCTGCCCTTTCTCTTCCGCGCCGTGGTCATCGACGACGTGCCCTATTGGGACGGCGGTTACATGGGCAATCCGGCACTTTTCCCGCTGTTCTATGAATCGAGCTCTGCGGACATCGTGATCGTCCAGATCAATCCGATCGCCCGCGACGAAACGCCGATCACGGCGCGCGAAATCCAGAACCGTCTGAACGAGATCACCTTCAACGGCGCGCTGATGGGCGAATTGCGCGCCATCGACTTCGTCAATCGCCTCGTGGATTCGGGCAGGCTTTCGTCGCACGACTATATGCGGCCCTTCGTGCATTGTATTGACGGCGGCAACGTCCTGCGGCCCTATTCGGCGGCGACGAAGCTCGATGCCTCCTGGTCGCTGATCGGCCATTTCTTCGAATTCGGCCGCGCCGCCGCCAAGGATTGGATCGACAGGACTTACGATTCGATCGGCCAGGAATCGACGCTCGACCTGCGCATGGCCTTTGCCTAGCGGTGACCGGATGGCTGCCGATTATTGCGTCGTATCGACGACCTGCGACAGCCGCAGCAAGGCGGCGGCGATGGCGCGCGACCTGGTCGAACGACGGCTTGCAGCCTGCGTGCAGATGCTGCCGATCGACAGCATCTACGCCTGGCAGGACAAGATCGAGGAAGCGGCCGAAATTCTGCTGCTCATCAAGATCAGGCGCGCCGACTATGCCGAGGTCGAGCGGGCGATCCGCGCCTTGCATGCCTACGCGACGCCGGAAATCGTGGCGCTTCCTATCGAACAGGGCTCCGCCGATTATCTCGGCTGGATAGAAACGGTGACGAAACGCAAGGCATAGCCGCGGCTCAAAGAAACGAACGGTCGATGAGCCGCTCCGCCTCCTCGATCGCCTGCGGCGTGCCGATGTGCAGCCAAATTCCGTCGAGCCGCACGCCGTGGAGCCGGCCCTGCTCCGCGGCCTTGAAGAAATAGGGTGCAAGCCGGAAGACGTCTTGCGTCGCGCCGACGAAGAGTTCCGGCTTGACGATGCCGATTCCCGTATAGACGAAGGGCGCGACCCGGCGTTCCTCGCGCCGCTCCAGCCTGCCGCGCGCGTCCATCGTGAAGTCGCCCGGCCAATCGACGCCGACGCTCGAGGCCGCCGCCGCGACAAGCAGAAGAATGTCCATCGCTCCCGGATCCCAGGCCGACGCGAGCCGGGCGAGGTTGGAGCGCGGCCCTTCGACCCAGAACGAATCCGTGTTGCAGAGGAAGAACGGGCTTGTGCCGAGCAGCGGCAGCGCCTTCTTGATGCCGCCGCCTTGATCGAGCAATTTCTTGCGCTCGTCGGAAATGACGACCTGCGGGGCCCGGCGATGGGCGAGATGCGCCTCGATCTGATCGGCATGATGATGGACGTTGACGACGGCGGTCGCGACATTCGCCGCCGCAAACCTGTCGAGTGCGTGATCGATGAGCGGCCTGCCGCCGATCTTGATGAGCGGCTTCGGCGTCTGCTCGCTCACCGGCCGCATGCGCGTGCCGAGTCCGGCGGCAAAGACCATGGCTTTATCGGGCATGAAAGGCGTCATGGCGCGCAAACAAGCGGCGGCAAATTACGGGCCCTTGTTCAAGGCACGCGGCAGGTGCGTCTCATACCAGTCCTTGAGCGCCGACAACAAGGGATGTGCGAGATCCTTGGCCAAGTATTTTTCTATCCGCGGCAGGTGAACGAGATATTGGGGCTTCCTATCGCGTTTATCCAAACGCGCGAAAATGCCGAGGATTTTCGTCGCTCGCTGGGCGCCGAGCACGGCATAGGCGCGGGCGAACGAGGGCATGTCGAAATCCGGATCGGCGGCCCGCCGCAATTGCGCGTAATGGCCAAGGAGTTTCAGCTCCATATCGTCCGCTACGTCGAGCCTTGCGTCCTGCAGGAGCGAGACGACATCATAAGCCGGATGGCCGAGGACGCAGTCCTGGAAGTCGATGATGCCGACCCGCGCCATGCCCTGGCGCCGCGCCAGCCAGATGAGATTGGGCGAATGGTAGTCGCGCAAGGTCCATGTGGGGCGCGCCGCGACGATATCGCGCAGCACGTGCCGCCAGAGGTTGCCGAAACTTGCCTTCGTACTCGATGCCAGACTGGCCTTGGCAATATGCGGCGCGTACCAATCGACAAGCAGTTCGACCTCGATCGACAGCGCGTCGAGGTCATAGGGGGGAATTCGATAGTTTCCGCCTTCGACCGGCAGCGTGTCCGCCAAGTCCGCATGGTGCAGCCGCGCCAGCACGGCGACGGCCTCGGCATAGCGTTCCAGTTCGAAGCCGCGCTTGCCGAAGGCGCCTTCATCGCCGAAATCTTCGAGTATGGCGACGCCCGCGGCGAGATTGCTCGCCAAGATCTTGGGTGCGGAAAATCCCTGTTCGCGCAGGCCATGATCGATGGCGATGAAAGGCCGGATGTTCTCCGCGAGCCGCGCGAGTGCGCTGTAGGACTTTCCATGGCGCACCGGCGGCCCGTCGGGGCGCGGCGGAAAAATCATCAGCAGCGCCGTCCCGCCGTCGGAGTTGACAAGCCGTTCGTAGCTGCGGGTCGAGGCATCGCCCTGCATGAAGCGCCGCTCCGCACCGGCCCAGCCGGTGGCGGCAAGCAGATCATGAATGGCGCGCGCCAGCTCGAGCCGCGGCGCGAAGGCGCCGGTGCCGGTCAGCGTGGCGGCGCGATACTCCATGCTGCGGGCCGGATCGATTTCAAGGGCGATGTCGAGACGGCTCGCGCGCAGAGCGGCCTGCGCATTCTCCGGCCATTCGACGAGCGTGAGCGCGCCGTCCTGCGCCTCGTCAAAGCCCAATTCGACGAGTTCCTCGGCGTTTTTGATGCGATACAAATCGACGTGCAGAATTGGAAACGCGCGCCCCTCGTAGGTTTGCATCAGGGTGAAGGTCGGGCTCGGTACGTCGAGGTCGTGATCGCCTGCGAGACTGCGGATCAGGGCACGTGCGAATGTCGTCTTGCCGCTTCCTAACGCTCCGGAAAGCGTGAGAAGATCGCCGCGTCTCAGCCATTGGCCAATCTCGGCGGCAAGGGCGCTGGTCGACGCCGTATCGGGAAGCTCGATCCGCCAATCGGCCTTCTGCGGCGCGCGAGCCGCCATGTTCCGCATCTCCAATTCGGGCGGGGCGAACTTTTGACCGAAGCCATTTGCTTAAAGCCCAATGCGCCCGCCGCCCGCTCACGAAAGCCGATAAGACTCCGCTTTCGCTTTGTCCAGCTTCACGCCGCGCACCGGGAAGATGCAGGTCACCGTCGTCCCCTCGCCTTGCACCGAGTCGATGCGGACGCGCCCGCCGTGCAATTCGACGAGCGAGCGAACGATCGACAGGCCGAGCCCCACGCCGCGATGCCGAGAGCCCGTCGTCCGCGTCTTGAAGCGCTCGAAGACATGGCCGACAAGATCGGGCGGAATGCCGCTGCCCTTGTCCTCGACGCTGAAGAAGACGTCATCGTCGTTGCGCGAGGCCGAAAGCGCCACGCTTTGTCCGGGAGCTGAAAAGCCGATGGCGTTCGAGAGAAGATTGACGAGCGTCTGCCGGATGCGCCGCGGATCGGCGACGAAAGTGCCCAATCCCGCAGGCGCGACTATATCGAGCCCGATCGACGATTCGGCAAGCCGCTCGCGGACGTCCCCGGCCGCCAGCCGCATGCATTCTTCGATGTCGACATCCTGGAGATTGAGCTCGAGCGCATCGGCGTCGATCGACGCAAGATCGAGAATATCGTCGGTGATCGTCAGCAGCGCCGCCGAAGAGGCGCGCACATAGCCCGCATATTCGCGTTGCTTCTCGTTGAGCGGCCCGGCGACGCCGCCGCTCAAAAGCTCGATGAAGCCGATGATGTTGGTGAGCGGCGAACGCAGTTCGTAGGAGACGTGGTGGACGAAGTCGTTGCGCAGCTTCTCGGCTTCGATCAGCGCCTGGTTGCGCTCGGTCAGCGCGCGCTCGACATTGACGCCCGCCGTCGTGTCCGTGAAGGTCAGCAGCGTCGCGCCGTCGGGCAGCGGCTGCGCGGTGCAGTCCAGAACCGAGCCGTCGCGGCAGGCGATGCGCCGCTCGAGACCCATTCTTTGGTCGCTGAGGCCGACGACCATCGCCCTGATCTCGTCGAAGATGTTTTTGTCGCCGAACAAAGCGGCGAGCCCGGCGAGACGATCGATATGCGGCTTCTCGTTGAGCAGATTGGTATCGAGATTGAGCAGTCTGGCGAAGGCCGGGTTGAAGAACTTCAGCCTTCCGTCCGTGCCGAAGACGCCGACGCCCTCTTTCAATGAATCGAGGGTCTCGCTCTGCACCCGCGTCAAGGCATTGAATTGAGACTCGAGATGATAACGCTCGCTGACGTCGTCGAAGAGGTAGGTGACGCCGCCCTGCGGATTGGGATTGATGACGACGCGCAAGGTCCGGCCGTCAGGCAGATGCCACGTCTGCTCGCGGGTTTCGAGAGCGCGATAAGCGGCGAAGAGATTGTCCTTCCAGGCGCGGAAATCCGCCTGTTCGGGCAAGAGTCCGGCGGCGCGCAACCGGTCGAGGATTTCCGAATCGGTGGGAAATTGATCGACGAAAGCCTGATGCAGCGACCAGAGCTGCCGATATGCGGAATTGTGGAAGACGAGCTGTTTGCGCTGGTCGAATATGGCGACCGCCGTCGAAAGCTGGTCGAGCGTGCGGGCATGCGCCTGCATCTGCCGATCGAGATCGGACCGCATCGCTTCGATCTCGGAAACGTCGGTCGCAATTCCCGCCGAGCCCAACATCACCGGCACGTCGATGATGTCGAGAGCGTGCCTTTGGCCGGCGGCCACCGCCTGGGCTCGGCCGCGCCAAATGGCGGCTTCCGCGCGGGCTTCGGCGGCGGCGGCGCGCGTCGGCTGCTCGAGAAGTTCGGTGCCGCGCAAGATCGCTTCCGCCGCATCCTTGGCCTCGACGGCGCGCGCATAGGCCGAGTTCACCCAGAGCAGCTTGCCCTGGCTGCCGCGCAGCCAGACTGGATCGTCGACGGCATCGAGCAAGCCGCGCAAAGCTTCGAGTTCGGTGATCGTCCGTACCAGGCGCTCGCGCAGCCGCACGGTCTCGAGCCGGTCTCCGGAAACGTCGCGTATGCGCATGACGGCACGGCCCGCCACCGCGCGCCCGTCGATCTCCAGCGTGCGCCCGCCCAGGCTTTCGACCGCGAAGTGAAAGCCCTCGCCGCGCGCTCGCAGCTTTTCTACGCAAGCTTCGAGTTGTTGGGCTGGATCGGGCGGCAGCCAAGCCCCGAAGGCCAGCACGCGCCGCGCGATAGGTGCGTCAGTGACGAGGCTCAGATCCCCCTCGATCTCCGGCTCGCCGCTCGGGGCGCCCCAGGCAATGATGATCTGCGGCTCGGCGGAAAGAAATGTCTCGGCGCGATCGAGCTTGGCGCGGAGATTGTTGAGTTCGAGCGAGAAGCCGGCTTCGGTTTTTGTCCAACGGCGATGCTCGCGCAAGTGCAGGAGTGCGGTGATCGTCGAAAACAGGACGAGCCCGACGACGAGCGAAAGGCCGATGACGACGTCCTGGTTTTCACGCAGGTTTTCGATGATCAGCAGCGGATAGTTTTGCGCGAAGGCCGGCACAGCCACGAGGCAGAAGAGAAAAGCCAGGGCCGTTTTCGAGACCTGGCGCGGGCAAAGGCATGCCAACGACGGGTCCTGCCTTCGCCCGTCTTCGGCCAGGCGGTGCCGCCCTGCTTCGCCCATTCCGACCTCTCGCGGACCATGATGCGACAGCCGCGAATCGCTGTCACTCGGCGCGAAACGCTTATTTACAGGATCAATAACGGTAAAGGTCGGGTTTGAAGGGCCCGGTCCGCGGCACACCGATATATTCGGCCTGTTCGGGCGTAAGTTGCGTCAATTTGGCGCCGACCTTGCCAAGGTGCAGGGCCGCGACCTTCTCGTCGAGATGTTTCGGCAACGTATAGACTTCGCAAGCAAAGTGGCCGCGCTTCGTCCACAGTTCCATCTGCGCCAGGCATTGATTGGTAAACGAGGCCGACATGACAAAGGACGGATGTCCCATGGCATTGCCGAGGTTCACGAGCCGGCCTTCGGAAAGGAGAATGATCCGCTTGCCGTCGGGGAATTCGATCTCATCGACCTGCGGCTTGACATTGTGCCACTTGAAATTGCGCAGCGCCGCGACCTGGATTTCCGAATCGAAATGGCCGATGTTGCAGACGATGGCGCGATCGTGCATCCGCCGCATGTGCTCGAGCCGGATCACATCGATGTTGCCGGTGCAGGTCACGAAAATGTCGGCGCGCGGCGCGGCATCCTCCATGGTCGTGACTTCATAGCCCTCCATCGCCGCCTGCAGCGCGCAGATCGGATCGATTTCCGCGATCATGACGCGGCATCCGGCGTTGCGCAGCGAAGCGGCCGAGCCTTTGCCCACGTCGCCGAAGCCCGCGACCATGGCCACTTTGCCGGCCATCATCACGTCGGTACCGCGGCGGATGCCGTCGACCAAAGATTCCCGGCAACCGTAGAGGTTATCGAACTTGGATTTGGTGACCGAATCATTGACGTTGATCGCCGGCCAGAGGAGCCGGCCCTCTTTCTGCATGACATAGAGGCGATGCACGCCGGTCGTCGTCTCCTCGCTCACCCCTTTGACCGAGACCGCGCGGCGGCCGTACCAGCCGGGATTTTCCTTGAGACGCCGCTGGATCGCCGAAAACAGAACCTCTTCCTCCTCGCTCGTCGGCTTGTCGAGGAAGGCGGTGTCGCCGCTTTCGGCGCGCACGCCGAGATGGATCAGAAGTGTCGCGTCGCCGCCGTCGTCGAGGATGAGATTGGGGGCGCCGCCGTCCCCCCATTCGAAGATCTTGTGCGTATATTCCCAATAGTCGTGAAGGCTTTCGCCCTTGCGCGCAAAGACGGGAACGCCCGCCTCCGCCACGGCGGCGGCGGCATGATCTTGCGTCGAATAGATGTTGCAGGAGGCCCAGCGCAGGTCGGCGCCGAGGGCGCGCAGCGTCTCGATCAGGACAGCCGTCTGCACCGTCATGTGCAGCGAACCGGCGATGCGCGCTCCTTTCAGAGGCTGGGAGGGGCCGAACTCGGCCCTGACCGCCATCAAGCCTGGCATTTCCGTCTCGGCAATAGCGATTTCCTTGCGGCCCCAGGCGGCAAGCCCGATGTCGGCGACGGCATGGTCGGGGACGGAATGGGTCATGAAAGCTCCTCGGATCGGCGCTCTATAGCAGCCGGCTGCGGTGCATGCAATAAAGATATAAGCAAGTCTTTATGTGATTTCGAGAGCCGTTAAGCATATGCGGAAAGAGATCGCCCGCGCCTCTTTTCGCTCGGATCGGCCGCTGTTATCGCTTTTTTAACTATGGCGGAGCGGCGTCGATGCGCCATGTCAAGGGGCAAGCGGGCGTCCTCGATCTTCTGATCGAGCTTGAGCCCTGGGCGCATCCATTTCGCGACGCCTTGCGGCGCCTTTTGGCCGACCCCTCGTCCGCGTTCGACGAAACTTGTCGCCGAAATTTTCGTGCCGCCCGACGCGAGGCGACGATTGCCCGCTTCGAAGCGGGCGTGAATGTTTGGCACCGCTGGACCCGAAAATTTGAGGATCTGCGCGCCCGCTTCCAGGCAAGCGTCGAGGACGACCGGCTCTTCGCTTGGTTCGGCTTTGCGGATTTCTCCGGCCATTGTTTCAAGGAGGGGGTCGATTTCGCGCCGCGCGCCCTTCCGCTCGGCGCCTCCTTCGCCGCTGCGACCTTCAGCAAGGATGCCTGGTTCGCGGACGTGAATTTCGCGGCGCGCGCCGATTTTCGCGCCGCCCAATTTCTGGCGCGCAGCTCGTTCGAAAACAGCCGCTTCGAAGGCAAAGCCGATTTCCGCGAGGCGATCTTCTGGGAGGCGGCGCGCTTCTCCTCCATTCGCGCTTGCAAACGCATAAGCTTCCGCGATGTCGAATTCAGCGCCGATGCCTGGTTTCGCTATTCGCATTTCAACGCAGCCTTCGATTTCTCCAAGGCGCGGGTCGGCGGCGAGGCGGGATTGGGAAATTGCCGCTATGCAATGGAGGCCGATTTTTCCGACGCGGTCTTCTGCGACAATGCCGGATTCGAGCAAAGCGTCTTTTCGGGCGGCACATCTTTTGCGCGCACCTCCTTCGCGCGCCGCGCGCGGTTTGAAAGGTCGTCCTTTTGCGAGAAGCCGGACTTCGCCGGCGCGCGGTTTTTCGGCACCAGTCACTTCGATCAGGCGCAGATGCCGGCGGCCGACTCCCCCGTCGCAACCCAATTGAAGGCGCTCGAACGCGGCCTGCGCGAGGACGCATGAACCAAGAGACTTGGTCGGCGGTCGACGACTACATCTGCGACCTTCTGGTCAGCAACGACGCCGTCCTCGACGCCGCGATCGCCGCAAGCGACGCGGCGGGTTTGCCGCAAATCGCGGTCGCGCCCAACCAAGGCAAGCTGCTGCATATCCTCGCCCGTCTCATGGGCGCGCGGACCATCCTCGAAATTGGCACGCTCGGCGGCTACAGCACGATCTGGCTGGCGCGCGCCCTGCCACCGGGCGGACGTCTGATCACGCTCGAAGCCGACGCTAAACATGCCGCCGTGGCGCGCGCCAATATCGAACGCGCCGGGCTTGGCGCAATCGTCGATCTGCGCCTTGGGCCGGCACTAGCGACTCTGCCGCAGCTCGCCGGCCCTTTCGACTTCATCTTCATCGACGCCGACAAGGAGAGCAACGCGGATTATTTCGGTTGGGCGCTGAAGCTCTCGCGGCGCGGCAGCCTGATCGTCGTCGACAATGTCGTGCGCGACGGCCGGGTAATCGAGGCCGCAAGCACCGATCCGCTGATCCAAGGGACACGCCGCCTCTACGAGGCCATGGCGGTCGAGCCGCGCGTCGCGGCGACGATCATCCAGACCGTCGGCCGCAAGGGGCATGACGGATTGGCGCTTGCGCTCGTCACGCAAGCGCCGGATGCGTGATTATTCCGCGACGTCGGCCTTTTCGGCGGCCTTGGCTTCGAGATCGGCGCCCGTCTCCTGATCGACGGCGCGCATCGACAGCCGTACCTTGCCGCGCTCGTCAAAGCCGAGCAGTTTGACTTTGACCTTGTCGCCCTCCTTGACGACGTCGGACGTCTTGGCGACACGGCCTTTGGCGAGC
>JASHVQ010000205.1 GCA_030044485.1 Methylovirgula sp.
GCTTCCGGATAATCGTGAAAGACCGGAAAGAGATATTCGCCCTTGTAATAGACCAGGATCGGCTTGTCGTTGGCGATGAATTCGGCAAAGAGCGACAGGATGAAAAAAAACAGAAAGATCCAAAGCGACCAGAAGCCGCGCTTGTTGCCGCGGAAATTGGCAAGCCGCCTGCGGTTGAGCGGCGTGATCCTGACGAAGCCGCGGCGGGCAAGCGGCGGCGCGAGCGCGCGAAACTCGCTCGGCGTCTGCCCGGAGAGCGCCGGAAGGTTCACCTAGACCTCCCGTGTCTCAAAATCGATGCGCGGATCGATCCAAGTATAGGTGAGATCGGAGATGAGATTCACGACGAGGCCAAGCAGCGCGAAAATATAAAGATTGGCGAAGACCACGGGATAATCGCGGTCGACGATCGAATCGTAAGAGAGCAATCCCAATCCCTCGATCGAAAAGATCGTCTCGATCAGCAGCGAACCTCCGAAGAACGCATTGAGGAAGGCTCCGGGAAAGCCGGCGACGACGATCATCATGGCGTTGCGGAACACATGGCCATAGAGCACGCGGCGCTCGGTCAAGCCCTTCATGCGCGCCGTCTGCACATATTGTTTGCGAATCTCGTCGAGGAAAGAATTCTTAGTGAGGAACGTCAGCGTCGCGAAGGCTCCGAGCGTCAGCGACAGCACCGGCAGGGTAATGTGCCAGAGGTAGTCCTCGACCTTGCCGAGCGGCGAGAGCGTCGCGAAATTCTCCGAGGTCAGCCCGCGCAGCGGAAAGACCTGCCAAAACGAGCCGCCGCAAAAGAGCACGATCAGCAGGATCGCGAAAAGGAAGCTCGGGATCGCATAGCCGACGATGACGACCGCCGACGTCCAAACGTCGAAGCGCGAGCCGTCGCGCACCGCCTTGGCGACGCCGAGCGGAATCGAGATGAGATAGGAGAGAAGCGTCATCCACAGCCCGAGCGAAATCGAGACCGGCAGTTTCTCCTTGATGAGCTCGATGACCGGCACGTCGCGGTAATAGGACTTGCCGAAGTCGAAGCGCAGATAGTTTTTGAGCATCAGCAGAAAGCGCTCGGTCGGCGGCTTGTCGAAGCCGAATTGCCGGTTGAGTTCGGCGATGAATTTCGGATCGAGCCCCTGCGCGCCGCGATAGCGCGAGGAGTATTCGAAGGCGCCGCTGACGCGCGTCTCCGAACCGCCGGAGAAATTCGCCGTTGCGCTGGTGTTCAGGCCCTGCAATTGCGCCAGGATCCGCTCAACCGGGCCGCCCGGCGCGAATTGCACGATGATGAACGAGATGAGCAGGATTCCGAAGATCGTCGGAATCATCAAAAGAATGCGGCGCGCGATATAGGCAGCCATATCAATGGCTCGGAAGATTGATGCGCGCCGCCTTGTCCTTGTCGTACCACCAGGTCGAGACGACGCCGAGGTCGTATTTCTGGCTGCGGGCCGGACGCGCGAAAAGATCCCAATAGGCGACGAGGTGGTTGGGCCTGTTCCACATCGGAACCCAGTAGTGACCGGCGCGCAGGATGCGGTCGATGCAGCGGCAGATGAAGGTGAGTTTGGAGCGCGTATCGACGACGAGCGCCTGGGCGATCAGCGCGTCGACGACAGGGTCGGCGATCCCCGAGACATTGAGCGAGCCCGGCAGATTGGCGGCCTCCGAGCCGAAATATTCGCGCATCGCCTCGCCCGGCGTCAGTCCGAGGCCGAAGCGCGACGTCACGACGTCATAATCGAAATTGTCGGTGCGCTCCTTGTATTGCGAAGGATCGACCACGCGAAAGCGCGCCGCGATGCCGAGCAGATTGAGGTTGCGAATATAGGCCGAAGTATGCGGCTCGAGCCCATTGTCGAAATCCAGGAATTCGATTTCGAATGGCTTGGCGTCGGGCAAAAGCAGGCTCGAGCCCTGGCGGGTGCAGCCCGCGGCGAGCAGAAGATCGTTGGCCTGACGCAGCAGCGCACGGTCCTCGCCCGAGCCGTCGGAGACGGGCGGCACATAGACATCGCCGAAGACAGCCGGCGAGAGTTGTTTGCGGAAAGGTTCGAGAATCTGCAGCTCCTCGGACGAGGGCTTGCCGGTTGCTTGCATCGGCGAATTCTGGAAATAGGAGACGGTGCGCTTGTACAGGCTGTACATGATGAACTTGTTCGTCCACTCGAAGTCGAAAGCGTAGCCCAGCGCTTCGCGAATCCGGATGTCCTTGAACTTGTCGCGCCGCAGATTGAGGAACCAGGCCTGCGTTCCCAGCGGCAGTCGGTCGGGCAAGGACTCGCGTTTCACGCGGCCGTCCTTCGCCGCCGGAAAATCATAGCCGGTTGCCCAGATGAACGAGGTCAGTTCCTCGCGGAAGGTGAAGACCGCGGCCTTGAAAGCCTCGAAAGCAACCTTGCGATCGCCGAAATATTCGTAGCGGACCACGTCGAAATTGTTCTGGCCGCGATTGACCGGCAGATCCTCGCCCCAATAGTCGGGCACCCGGTTGAAGGCGATGAAATGCCCCTGATCGAAATCGCCGACCTTGTATGGGCCGGAACCCAGCGGCGGATCGAGCGTCGTCTCGTCGAACGGCTGTTTGGAATAATAGGCCGCGGAGAAGATCGGCTGTGTCGCGACCGCCAGCGCCGCCTCGCGCATATGGCCGGGCTTGAGATGCACGGCTAGCAGGTCGTCGGCTTCGGCTTCGGCCGAATCAAAGTCGCGCAGCGATTGGCGGATGACCGGATGGCCCTGCGTCTTCAAAATGCCGAGCGAAAAGGCGACATCATGCGCGGTGAGCGGCGTGCCGTCGTGGAAGCGCGCCTCCTTGCGCAGAGCGAAGCGATAAAGATTCTTGTCCGGCGAAATCCAGACTTTCTCGGCGACGAGACCATAGACCGAGTCCGGCTCGTCGGCATTGGCGGCCATCAGCGAATCGAAGATCGCGCCCATGCCCGCCGCGCCGTCGCCCTTGAGAATAAAGACGTTCAGCGTGTTGAACGTGTCGGCGCTCGAATTCGGCCCTCCGCCGCCCGGCTGCAGAATGATTTGTCCGAGTTTCGGGGCGTTGACGTCGACATAGGCGAAGCTCGTAAAATCCGGCGGCAGCGCGAGATCGCCGAAGATCGAAAGCCCATGCGTCTGCGTTCCGCCGGCTGAATTCGCAGCTTGGGCGCGCACGCGCCAGCTTGGAAGAGATGCAAAGCCGAGACTGCCGAGAAAACCGCAGCCGAGACGCAAAACTCGGCGGCGGGACACATGCAAGCGCGTGCGTGAGTTCAAAATTGCCTCATTCAGCTGGGGCGCGACGCAATGCCCGCGAATTATGTCGGATTTTGCGCCCGAGGCCAGCGCCGATTGCCGCCAATCGTCAAGATTACGCAAAGGTCATGAAAGGCGGCTCAGTTGCCGGACGGCTGAGCGGCCGGGGCGGATGCCGGGCTCGCCGGCGCGCCCGCGGGTTTGGCGGCGGCAGGCGGGCTCGGCGCGGCGACCTTTGGCAGCGGCAAGGGATTGTCCGAGAGCGTGCGCAGGTAGGCGATGATATCGGCGCGTTTTTGCGGGTCGGGCTCGCCGGTAAAGGTCATTTTGGTGCCCGGGATGTAGGACTGCGGATCGGCGATGAACTTGAAGAGCTCGTCATAGGTCCATGTGCCGCCCTTGGCCTTCATGGCGGCGGAATAGTCGAAGCCGGGGACCGAG
>JASHVQ010000206.1 GCA_030044485.1 Methylovirgula sp.
GCGGCTCATCGGCCATAACGCGCGCATCTGCATGAGTGTCATTCCGACGCTGGCCGCCGCGCCGCTCGTCGGCGCGCTTGTCGCGCTCCATTATGGGGCGCCGAAAAATCCAGGCCTTGCGGGCGCCGTCGCCGGGCTGCTCGCCGGCACCTTTGCGGCGGCGCTTTATGCCACGCATTGTCCCGACGATTCGCCGCTCTTCGTCGCGACCTGGTATGGACTCGCCATTCTGATCGTGATGTCGGTCGGCGCAATCGTCGGCGCGCGGGCTTTACGCTGGTAAGCGAAGAGCCGGCGCGCCGCACCAGGCCCGGTTGACCTATAGCAAGGCCAAAAGCTGGAACGCCGGCAGGATGGTCGCGAGGTCCGTTCCACGCCGAGACGCCCATGCGGAGAGATTCGGCCGATTGCCTGAGCGAGCGCCATTTGCTTCTCTTCGGAAGCATCATTCATTGGTTCGCCCGCTATGAGCGGCTGATGCTGGAAATCGCGGCGAGCGTCGCCGGCTCCGACTACGCGGCAATGCTCCTCTTGACGCGCGGCCTCGATTTCGAGGGCAAAAGACAAAGCTTGCTCGACCTGCTGCGCCACCGGGAAATTCCCCTCGATCATTACGACCGAATCTATGGGTTTCTGGGCGTGCCTCAAGCCTTGATGCAGCTGCGCAACGACATTGCGCATTCCACCTGGATATCCGTTCCTTATTCGGGCTGGATTCAACCCGAATGGGTTCTGCGTCCGCCGCCGCGCGTCAAGCCGCGCCGCACCGATCCGGGCGCGTCGGCCGATAAATTCGTCGAGACAGAAGAGGACAAGATCGGCTATTCCATTGGCGATCTCGAGGAGGCGGCGGCGAACCTTGCGGCCAATCACGCGAATTTCGCAGATTATCTTCGCGAAATCCGCCTGATCCCGGCGGCGGCCGAGCCGAGCGCCTAGTCCATATTCGCGCCTCCGCTCACTTAAAGGGCGCATGCGAGCGCAGCTTGGAAGGGATGAATGTTGCGAGCCGGTCTCTTCGCCTTTGCCGCCGCTTCTATCTTCCTCGGCGCCGCGCTTTACATCAACATTGTCGAGCAGCCGGCGCGACTCAAACTTGAGCCGCGCGCGTCGCTTCGCGAATGGACGCCGAGCAACCGGCGCGGTTTTGCCATGCTGGCGCTGCTTGCCGTCCTCTCGGCGATCTTGGCTTACGCCGATTTCGCGCATAGCGGCGACATGCGCTGGCCGATCGGCGGTACGCTGATGCTGCTGACTTGGCCCTATGCCTATTTTGTCATAACGCCCGTAAACGTCATGCTCCACGACGTCCCGCCGGGCGAGCCGGCGTCGAGCGTGCGCGAGCTATTGCACGAATGGGGCCTGCTTGAGGCGGGCCAAACCGCCATCGGCCTTGCGGCATGGCTCATCTTCCTGTGGAGCTTGACCGGTTGAAGGAGATGGTGGGCGCGACAGGGATCGAACCTGTGACCCCTACGATGTCAACGTAGTGCTCTCCCGCTGAGCTACGCGCCCGCAGCTTTGCCGCGGCAAGGATCGGCAGCCTATATCGGCTGGAGGAGGGCGGCGCAAGCGCGCCCAGCTCGGGCGCGGCTCAGGCCGCGAGCAGACGCTGGACCTCGTTGACGAGATCTTTCAGATGAAAGGGCTTGGAGAGGATCTTGGCCTGGCGCGGAGCATGGTTGTCGGGGTTGAGCGCGACTGCGGCAAAGCCGGTGATAAACATCACCTTGATGTCCGGATCGAGTTCGGTCGCGCGCCGGGCGAGTTCGATGCCGTCCATCTCCGGCATGACGATGTCCGTCAGGAGCAGCTCGAAGGGCTCTTCGCGCAGCCGGTTGTAGGCCGAGAGACCGTTGTCGAAAGACACCACGTCATAACCGGCATTTTGCAAGGCCTTGGCCAAAAAGCGGCGCATGTCGCCGTCGTCTTCGGCGAGCAGGATCTTGGGGTTTTGCGGGAAGGACGTATCCGTCATCATTGCCTCTGTGGGGCGCCGGTATCAAAGCCGGGTTAGGTAAAAATCGAGTGAAAATCCAGGATCTTTGCGCTAACGATCGGTGTTTGAGATCGGTTTGGAGAAAGCCCGGCGGACCATGGACAGCGCCGCCGTCTCTTGCCAAAGTATTCCTTAAGTCCTGTTGCGCGCCGCCCGTGGCACCGGCTGAGAGCCAAGTTCCAGGAGCCCCTATGTCTTCCGGAAAATCCCGGCATTCGCCGCTCGAAGGTCTGCCGCCGCACGAGCCCGAGCTCGATCCGCCTTTCGATGTGGTCGAGCCCGAGCCTCTCGGCGCGCCGCTGGTCTTCTCTTCGCCGCATTCGGGTTCGGTCTATCCGCGCCGCTTCCTGGCGAGCGCGCGGCTCGACGCCATGACCTTGCGCCGCTCCGAAGACGCCTATGTGGACGAACTCTTCGCCGGCGTAGTCGCGCGCGGTGCGCCGCTGGTGCGCGCCCGCTTTCCGCGCGCCTATCTCGATCTCAATCGCGAGCCCTATGAGCTCGATCCGCGCATGTTCGAAAGCCGCTTGCCCGGCTTTGCCAACACGCGCTCGGTCAGAGTGGCCGGCGGGCTCGGCACGATCGCCCGCGTCGTCGGCGATTCGCAGGAGATCTACGCGCAGCGCCTGAAGGTCGACGAGGTGCTGGCGCGCATCGACAAGCTCTACAAGCCCTATCATCGGGCTTTGCAAGCCCTGCTCGGCCGCGCCCGGCGGGCGTTCGGGATCGCCGTTCTGGTCGATTGCCATTCGATGCCGTCGGTTTCGACTTTGCCTTTGCCGGAAAGCACGGACCGCAAGATCAAGGCGGATTTCGTGCTCGGCGACCGCTACGGCACGAGTTGCGATAAGGATTTGATCGACTGCGTTGAAGGAGAGTTGCGCCAACTCGGCTATTCCGTGCTCCGCAACAAGCCTTATGCGGGCGGGTTCATCACCGAACATTACGGCGATCCTGCGAACAATCTGCATGCCATGCAGATCGAGGTGAACCGCGCCCTTTATATGGACGAGCGCAGCCTCGCAAAGAGCGAACGTTTCGACAGAGTTGGCGCCGATCTTTCAACCGTCGTGGCGGCGCTCGCGCGGTGGTTGTCGTCGCGTTACAACAACACGCGCGCCGCGGCCGAGTAGCAAAAAAGCAGGCAAATGGGTTGGGGCCAAATAAAGAGGCCGCTTGCGATGCGCAAGCGGCCCAAGTCTAGGGAGGAAACGCCCAAGGAGGGCATCGGCGACAACCGGGTTGCCGCACCGCAATAATATGGCACGTGCATCGCACAAAGCGCAAGTCCTGCTGACCTATTTTCCACGGCTGCGTCGGCGGGCCGCATCATTTCACCTAGTTTATTGTTTTTTAAGCGTCTACGCCGTCGGCTCCCGTTAAGGCAAGGCTTGGCGTCGAAAGAATCGGAGCCTGGCTGTTACACAGATGCCACGAATCCCTTGCGGCAGTCGGGTCGCATCGCGCCTTTGGGAAGTCCGTATGACAGCCGTCGATTTTGCCGCGTTCATCGAAGAACTTGCCGAAGTCGCCGGCCGCACCGTCCTGCCTTTCTTTCGAACCGCGATCGGCGCCGAAGACAAAAGCCACGGCGGCGCGTTCGATCCGGTGACCGAGGCCGACCGCGCCGCGGAGGCGGCGATGCGCCGGCTGATCCGCCAGACCTTTGCCCAGCATGGCATCGTCGGCGAGGAATTCGGAGTCGATCGCGCCGACGCCGAATATGTCTGGGTGCTCGATCCGATCGACGGCACCAAAAGCTTCATTTCCGGCGTCCCGACGTGGGGCTGCCTCATCGGCCTCGTTCACAACGGACGGCCGATCTATGGCGTCATGGCACAGCCATTCACGCGCGAATTTTTTATCGGCGACGGCAAGGTCGCGACCTGGCGCGGGCCGGGGCTCGATCATACGCTGCGGCAGCGCAGGCTGCATACGCGTGCCTGCGTTTCGCTCGCGAGCGCGACCTTGATGACGACTTCGCCGCTCCTCTATTCGGCCGAGGCCCTTGCGGCTTTTCGGCGCGTCGAGCGCGGCGTGCGCCTGTCGCGCTACGGCTGCGACTGCTACGCCTTCGCCATGCTTGCCGCCGGCCACGTCGATTGCGTGATTGAAGCCGCGGTCAAGACCTACGATATCGCGCCCTTGATGCCGATCATTGAAGGCGCCGGCGGGATTGTCACGACATGGACGGGCGACAGCGCCGCCCAGGGCGGCGACGTCATTGCCGCCGGCGACCCGCGCGTCCATGCGGCGGCCTTGGAGCTGCTATCCAAGGGCTAGGAGGCCGCGGCCCAGGGCCAGAAGCGCCGCCGCCTGCGCGGCGCGCCGGGCAGCGAGAGCAACGTCCTGGCAAGCCTATCCTCGACGCCGGGGATGAAGGCGTCGAAGGCCGCCCAGAACTGCGCGCGGAATTGATCGCGTTCCGTCAATAT
>JASHVQ010000013.1 GCA_030044485.1 Methylovirgula sp.
CACGGTCACCGAAATCTACGATTACATGCGGCTTCTCTGGGCGCGGATCGGCATTCCCTATTCGCCGGCGACCGGCCTTCCGATCGAAAGCCAGACCGTGAGCCAGATGGTCGATCGCGTGCTCGCCCTGCCGGAGCGCACCCGGCTCTATCTGCTTGCCCCCGTGGTGCGCGGCCGCAAGGGCGAGTACCGCAAGGAAATCGCCGAATATATGAAGCGCGGCTTCCAGCGCCTCAAGATCGACGGCGAATTCTACGAAATCTCGGAAACGCCGGCGCTCGACAAAAAGATCAAGCATGACATCGAAGTCGTCGTCGACCGCATCGCCGTTCGGGCCGATATGGCGGCGCGGCTGGCGGAGAGTTTCGAGACGGCGCTTGAACTCGCCGACGGCATCGCCGTCGTCGAATTCGCCGACGAGAAGGAAAACGGCAAGCCGAGGCAGATCGTCTTCTCGTCCAAATTCGCCTGTCCGGTCTCGGGCTTCACCATTCCCGAGATCGAGCCGCGGCTTTTTTCCTTCAACAACCCGTTCGGCGCCTGTCCCGCCTGCGGCGGATTGGGAAGCGAGCAGAGCGTCGATCCGGAGCTCGTCGTGCCCGATCCGAAGCTCACCTTGCGCAAGGGCGCGATTGCGCCCTGGGCGCGCTCGACCTCGCCTTATTATCTGCAAACGCTGGAGTCGCTCGCCAAGCACTACAAGTTCCGGCTCGACGTGGCCTTCGAGGATCTGCCGGAACGCGTGCGCGAAGTCATCCTTTACGGGTCGGGCGAGGATCCGATCCGCTTTTCCTATAACGACGGGCTGCGCTCCTACGACGTGAAAAAGCCCTTCGAGGGCGTGATCAGCAATCTCCAGCGCCGCTATCACGAGACGGAGAGCGAATGGGCGCGCGAGGAGATTTCGCGCTTCATGACCGCAACGCCCTGCAGCGCCTGCCAAGCCTATCGCCTCAAGCCGGAAGCGCTCGCCGTCAAGATCGACGCCAAGCATATCGGCGAAGTGGCCGATATGTCGGTGCGCGAGGCGCGCCGTTGGTTCGCCGAACTGCCCGGCAAACTTGACGAAAAGCGCGGTGAGATCGCCAAGCGCATCCTCAAAGAGATCGGCGAGCGGCTGCGATTCCTGGTCGACGTCGGTCTCGATTATCTGACGTTGTCGCGCGCCTCCGGCACGCTGTCGGGCGGCGAGAGCCAGCGCATCCGGCTTGCCTCGCAGATCGGCTCGGGACTGACCGGCGTGCTCTATGTGCTCGACGAGCCCTCGATCGGACTGCACCAGCGCGACAATGCCAAGCTGCTCGAGACCCTGCGACGGCTGCGCGATCTTGGCAACAGCGTCATCGTCGTCGAACATGACGAAGACGCGATCCTTGCCGCCGATCACGTGGTCGATGTCGGACCGGGGGCAGGCATTCATGGCGGCGAGATCGTCGCGCAAGGCACGGCCGCCGAGATCATGGCCGATCCGAAATCGCTCACCGGCCAATATCTCTCGGGCGAGCGGCAAGTGCCGCTGCCGCGCACGCGGCGCAAGGTCCAGCCGGGGCGCAAGCTGAAGATTGTCGGCGCCACCGGCAACAACCTGAAGCATGTTTCGGTCGACATCCCGCTCGGCCTGTTCACCTGCATCACGGGCGTCTCGGGCGGCGGCAAATCGACCCTCATTGTCGATACGCTCTACAAGGCCGCGGCGCGCCGCCTCAACGGCGCGCTCGAACATCCGGCGCCCTTCGAGGCGATCGAAGGCCTGCAGCATCTCGACAAGGTGATCGACATCGATCAGTCGCCGATCGGCCGCACGCCGCGCTCAAATCCCGCGACCTATACGGGCGCGTTCACGCCGATTCGCGACTGGTTTGCGGGGCTGCCCGAAGCCAAGGCGCGCGGCTATCAGCCGGGGCGCTTTTCGTTCAATGTGAAGGGCGGGCGCTGCGAGGCGTGCCAGGGCGACGGCGTCATCAAGATCGAGATGCATTTCCTGCCGGACGTCTATGTGACCTGCGACGTCTGCAAGGGCAAGCGCTACGACCGCGAGACGCTCGAAGTGAAATACCGCGACAAGTCGATCGCCGACGTTCTCGACATGACGGTCGAGGAGGCCAACGCCTTCTTCAAGGCCGTGCCGGCAATCCGCGAAAAGATGGAGACGCTGGCGCGCGTCGGCCTCGGCTATATCAAGCTCGGCCAGCAGGCCAATACGCTCTCCGGCGGCGAGGCGCAGCGCGTGAAGCTTGCCAAGGAATTGTCGCGCCGCGCCACCGGCCGCACGCTCTACATTCTCGACGAGCCGACAACGGGGCTGCATTTCCACGACGTCGCCAAGCTGCTCGACGTGCTGCATCAGCTCGTCGATGCCGGCAACAGCGTGGTGGTCATCGAGCATAATCTCGATGTCATCAAGACCGCCGATTGGATCATCGACCTCGGGCCGGAAGGGGGCGACGGCGGCGGCGAAATCGTCGCGCAGGGCACGCCCGAGGAGATCGCCAAGACGCCGCGGAGCTATACCGGCCAATATCTGAAGCCGGTTCTGGCGCGTCCGCCGGCGCGCAGACAAGCGGCGGAGTAGCGATCGCTTGACTTGCCGTCAGCATGGCGGAGGCGAAAGCGATCGGGTGATCGTTCGCTCCCTTTCGTCTGTGACAAATAAGCTGACGCTTTGTGAATTTCACGTTCGATTTAGCGAAACGTAAAGCATAGAGCGCAATTCCCCGCGCCTTGACGCGAGGGCAGCCAATACGTCGCAGCGGTTGCGCGATAAAATTACCGATCCGTCAAGGAAATTGATGCTTTTTGTCGGTCTCAAGTCTTCCTTCGAACGGTCATCACCGCGCGTCGTGCTTCGATCCCCGGCGCGTGCCAGGCCGAGCCCATGGCCCATAAACGAAATAGTCGAGACCTCCGCATGCGCATTCTCCGGTCGATCATTCGAAACCGCGGCCTCAGGGCTTTGGGCGGCGAGCGGCACGGCTCCGTCGGCGTTGTGACGGCGCTGACGCTCATGGTGCTGTGCGGGCTCGTCGGCTTGGGGACCGATACCGCCGTCTGGTACTCCAATGCGCATCGCGTCCAGACGATGGTCGAGACCACGGCGCTGAGCGCCGGGCGCCTGCTGTCGAATTCCAGCGAGACATCCTCGACGATCACCGATGTCGCCAAAAACGACGCCTTGCTGAATGGATTTTCGAGCTCGTCGGACACGATGTCCGTTTCGTTCGGCCCCTCGGGTCAATCCCCGCCGAACGCGACCACGGTCACCGTCAGCGTGACCCGCAAACTGCCGCTGATGTTCTCCGGGCTGTTTCTCCATTCCACGCCGACGGTCACGGCCAGCGCGACGGCGACCAGCAGCGGCGGCCCGTCGGTGTGCATCTACGTGCTGGGCACGGGTTCGCAGACGCTGACCGTCAACAGCGACTTCGACCTCGACGCGCCCAATTGCCAGATCGACGTGGCCTCGACCGCCGCCCCGGCGGCGATTTTCGATTCGGGTGCCACGCTCACCGTTCAGAAGACCTGCGTTGCGGGAACCGTCACCAACAACGGCGCGACCGTGGGCGGACTGACGACCGGCTGCACGACCCAGGCCAATCCCTATGTGGGCAAACTCACCGATCCGACCGTCGGCAGCTGCACGGTCAACAGCGCCAACTATTCAGGGACCGTCAATCTCAGCCCCGGGACTTACTGCGGGAATTTCAATTTCAACGGGAGCGGCACCGTCAATCTTTCTTCCGGCCTCTACATCTTCAAAGGCACGACCTGGAACATCAACAGCGGCTGGACGGTCACCGGCAGCGGCGTGACCTTCTACTTCACCAACAGCTCGTCCTATGTTCAGTTCAACTCGGGTGTGACGGTGTCGCTGACGGCGCCGACCAGCGGCACCTACGCCAACCTCCTGATGTACGAGCCCGACGGGCTTTCGACGAGCAGTTTCGCCATCGACGGATCTTCGAGCAGCGGCCACGCGCTGCAGGGGCTCGTTTACCTACCAAGCCGCAACATCACCTTCAACTCGACCTACAGCGGAACGGCCGACGCCTTTACCCTCGTGGTCAATCAGCTGATCTTCGACAGCAATAGCCCGAAGACATGGTCGATCACGCCGAGCGGCGGAAGCAGCAGCAGCGGAACGGTCGTCCTGACCAATTAGGTGCTTCGATGCCGCGCCGCTTTTCCCATTCCTTAGACGGCAGCATCAGCGTCGAGGCCGCGCTGATCATGAGCTTCGTCTTCGTGCCCGTGCTACTCGGGCTGTGGGACGTGGCGCAGATCGCAGTCGGGCAAGCGCAGGTGCAAGAGGCGCTTCAGGACGCGATCACCTACGTGGCGGCCGGCAATTCCGGCAACAGTTCGGGAATCACCGCCGCGGCGCAGTCCGCCTACGGCACGTCGATCAGCGTGTCGACAAGCACCGCCTGCTATTGCGTCAGCACGAGCAGCTCCAGCGCGCCGAGCAGCGTCTCGTGCAGCGGCAGCTGCAGCGGCGATCTCGAACAGTTCATGAGCCTGACGGTGAGCAAAACGGTTTCGATCCCATTCACGGTGCCCTACCTCGGCCATTCCGTGACCGTGGAGTCCAGCGGCGAGGTCCGAACCGGGTGAGCGGGGCCAGAGCCATGAATTTGCGCAAAGCGATGGGCGACGAGCGCGCCGCCGCGGCCGTCGAATTCGCCCTGATATCCATATGCTACATCGTCATGCTGCTCGGGCTGATGGAGATCGGCCTCTATGTCGCCGACCAGCAGGATCTCATGTCCGCGGTGCATTCGACGGGACGCTACGCGATCGTGCACGGCTCGAGCAGCAGTTCGCCGGCGTCGGCCACGTCGCTCGAGCAGATGGTCGGCAACAAGCTGGTTCTCGTCAATTCGTCCGCCGTCACCGCCACGGCGAGCTTTTCGCCCAACAACAATCCCGGGAGCACGGTGACGATCACGGCGAGCTATACGTGGAAGCCGATCGTGCCGCTGCTGCATCTGCCAAATGCGACGATTTCGGCGACCTCCGCGGCGACGATCCTGAATTGACAGCAGCGCGGAACGAGCGCGCCGAGCCATGCACTAATTGCGATATAATATAGACGAAGCCTATCACTCTATAGCCAAACTAGTTCGAAGCGGCCGAATTCATCCGGATAACGCGCCCACGACATGCATAAGGCGCATAGCAGCCCCCCGTTTGTGGGCCTATGTGAGTCCGGCGCTCTGACCTAGGTTGCGGAACCGGCCGGTTCGCCTCGTTCCCCGAGTCCCCCTCAATGACGGGCGGCCCGAGCCACGCCACGAGTTGGTGGCCCTCCCACTCGTTGCCCAAGACGCTCGCCGCCTTTCCTCCCGCGGCGGGCGTCTTACTTTTGCGGTCATGTCGCGCCGGCCTTCAGCAACTTATAGGTGATCGCGTCGGTCAGCGCCTGGAACGAGGCGTCGATAATATTGGCGGAGACGCCGACCGTCGACCAATGCTCGCCGCTGCCGTCGCGGAATTCGATCAGCACGCGCGTCACCGCGTCCGTTCCGCCCTGGAAGACGCGCACCCGATAGTCGACGAGTTCGAGGTCCTCGATGAAGGGCTGATATTTGCCGAGATCCTTGCGCAAAGCGAGATCGAGCGCGTTGACCGGCCCGTTGCCTTCGGCGACCGAGATCAGGGCGTCGCCGTCGATGCGGATCTTCACCACCGCTTCGGAGATCGTCGCGAGTTCGCCCTTCGCATTGGGGCGGCGCTCGACATTGACGCCGTAGCGCTCGACCTCGAAATAATCCGGCACCGTGCCGAGGCTGCGGCGCGCCAGCAATTCGAATGAAGCATCCGCGCCCTCGAAGGCGTAAAGCTGCGCCTCCTTGTCCTTCACTTCTTCGAGCAGGCGCGCCAAGCGCGGATCGTTCTTCTCGAGCTTGACGCCGAGCCGCTCGAGTTCGGCGAGGATATTGGACTTGCCGGCATAGCCCGAGACGAGCAGGCGCCGCCGGTTGCCGACGCTCTCCGGCACAATGTGCTCATAGGTCTTGGGCTCCTTCATCACCGCCGAGGCATGAATGCCCGCCTTGGTGGCGAAAGCCGATGCCCCGACATAGGGCTGATGGCGGTCGGGGGCGCGGTTCAGAAGTTCGTCGAGCGTGTGGCTCGCCTTGGTGAGATTGGCGAGCTGGGCGGGCGAGACGCCGATCTCGAGGGCCTCCGCATAATCGCGCTTCAGGAGCAGGGTGGGGATGAGCGAGACGAGGTTGGCGTTGCCGCAGCGCTCGCCCAATCCGTTGAGGGTTCCCTGGATCTGCCGCGCTCCGGCGCGCACCGCGGCAAGCGAATTGGCGACCGCGTTCTCGGTGTCGTTATGCGCATGGATGCCGAGATTGTCGCCGGGAATATGCTTGCCGACTTCGGCGACGATGCGCTCGACTTCGTGGGGCAGGGTGCCGCCGTTCGTATCGCAGAGCACGATCCAGCGGGCACCCGACCGATGGGCGGTCTTTGCGACCTCGAGCGCATAGGACGGATTGGCCTTGTAGCCGTCGAAGAAATGTTCGCAGTCGAGCATGGTCTCGCGGCCGCGCGCGCCGGCGAGTTCGACCGATTGGGCGATGCCGTCGAGGTTTTCTTCCAGCGTCCAGCCGAGCGCGACGCGGACGTGGAAATCCCAGGCCTTGGCGACGAAACATATGGCGTCGGCGTCGGCGTCGAGCAAAGCTGCAACGCCCGGATCGTTGGATGCCGAGCGTCCGGCGCGGCGGATCATGCCGAAGGCGGCAAAGCGCGCGTGCTTGAGCGGCGGCCGCTTGGCGAAGAATTCCGTGTCGAGCGGATTGGCGCCGGGATAGCCGCCCTCGATGTAATCGAGGCCGAGGGCGTCGAGCAGGGCGGCGATATGGCGCTTGTCGTCGAGCGAGAAATCGACGCCCGTCGTCTGCGCGCCGTCGCGCAAAGTCGTGTCGTAGAGACAGAGGCGAGAGCGGGTCATCGCTTCACGTCCCAGCTCGTCGTGCCGTCCTTGTTGTCTTTCAAGGCAACGCCCATCGCATCGAGCTCGTCGCGGATGCGGTCGGACAAGGCCCAATTCTTCGCGGCGCGGGCTTGCAGACGAGAAGAAATGAGCCGATTGACCTTTGCTTCGTCGACATTGGCAACACTAAGTCGCTCCGCGCGGTAGTCCGACCCGCTTTGCAACAAAAGCCCAAGCGCATTCGCCGAGGCTTTCAGGACCTCGGGCACGGGCTTCTGGCCAAATCGCGTAAGACCAGCCATCGCCTTTCCCGCAATAGCCGGATGGGCTAGGCGATGAAGCTCGCCGAGCGCCGCTGGCGTATTTAGATCGTCGTTGAGCGCGTCGCGCACATTTGGCGCAATCTCGTCGGCGGCCGTGACGTCGCCGATCTCGTCGTACCATCTGTCCAAAGTCTGTTCCGCTTCCTCCAATGCTTTGACCGTAAAGTCGATCGGCTGGCGATAGTGGGTGCGCAGTATAGCGAGCCGCAGCACTTCGCCCGGCCAAGAGCGCCCGCCGAATGTGTCGCTGTGCAACAGCTCGTGGATCGTCACGAAATTTCCCAGGCTCTTCGACATTTTCTCGCCTTCGACCTGTAGGAAGCCGTTGTGCAGCCAGTAATTGGCCATCACGTCGCGACAAAAGGCGCAGCGGCTCTGGGCGATTTCGTTCTCGTGATGCGGAAAGACGAGATCGATGCCGCCGCCGTGGATGTCGAACACTTCGCCGAGATATTTCCAGCTCATCGCCGAACATTCGAGATGCCAGCCGGGCCGGCCGCGGCCCCAGGGACTTTCCCATCCCGGCTCGTCCGGCGCCGATGGTTTCCAGAGGACGAAGTCCATCGGATTTTTCTTGTAAGGCGCAACCTCGACGCGCGCCCCGGCGAGCATCTCGTCGAGCGAACGGCGCGACAGCCGGCCATAGTCGGGCATCGACGCCACGTCGAAGAGCACGTGCCCGTCGGCGCGATAGGCGTGCCCCGAGGCGAGAAGCTTCTCGACCATGGCGATCATCGCCGGAATATGTTCGGTGGCACGCGGCTGCGCGCTCGGCTCCAGGCAGCCGAGCGCCTTGGCGTCGGCCTGGAAGATGGCGTTGGTCTCTTCGGTCAGTTTGCGAATGGAAATGCCGCGCTCGGCGGCGCGCGCATTGATCTTGTCG
Source organism: Methylovirgula sp. (assembly GCA_030044485.1). Classification (GTDB taxonomy): domain Bacteria; phylum Pseudomonadota; class Alphaproteobacteria; order Rhizobiales; family Beijerinckiaceae; genus Methylovirgula. The sequence goes on from JASHVQ010000013.1 coordinate 8,153, forward strand.
TCGACGTCGGTGATGTTGCGCACATAGGTGACGTGCTTCTCGCCATAGATTTCGCGCAGCAGCCGGAAGAGCACGTCGAAGACGATGAGCGGGCGCGCATTGCCGACATGCGCCAAGTCGTAGACCGTCGGCCCGCAGACATACATGCGCACATTAGAGGGATCGATCGGCGCGAACTCCTCCTTCCGGCGCGTCAAAGTATTATAAAGCTGCAAGGCCATAGAATCCCTCCGCCTCGAACTGGCCCTGGCGTCGGATCGGAACTCTTGACGGAGACGAGACGGCTCGGGCCAGCGCGAGGGCTAGCCGATAATGATCCGGCTGATGCGGACGAAGCACGTCATGACCGGACCATGCGCGAGATCAGCCGAAGGGTCAAGTTTTTCGAAAAATCGCGCGGCGCAGACACGCGCCTGCACTTAACGTTTTCTTAGCGGCAAAAAATCACAATCGCGCCATGGATCTCGCCCGGCCTTAGGATTCGGGCCTTGCGCCAGCTTGCGCTTCTCGTCAGCCGGCATGGGCCGTCGCCCGGGCAGCGATCTGAACTTGCTTGAAGATCAAGGAGCTCTGGAATGCACGGGCGGACCGGGACGGCTGCGGGCCAGCATCTGGGGCATGTCATGCCGATCTTGG
>JASHVQ010000207.1 GCA_030044485.1 Methylovirgula sp.
CGACGCAAGTCCCATGGGCGGCCTGCGCGCCGAACTGGAACTGCCGACGGCCGCTTGAAGCATGAGCTTAGGAAAATTTGCTAAGATACTGGAAAACAATGTCTTCAATGCCTGATCGTCGCGAGATAGCTTGGCGGATTCCGCACCCGCGCCATCTCCCGGCCTCCGGTGAAATGCTTTAGAGCAGGGCGCGGCGAGATGGTCCGGCCGGCCGCTACGATAAAGCAACGGGTTGGGTCTATCGGTCGGCTGCCGCGAGGACGCGCTTTCGAGGAATTTCATGCTCTGGGTCATTTTTGCGCTTTTGACCGGCCTTGCCGTCTTCGCCGTTCTCTGGCCGCTCTCCCGGCCGCTGCGCAAGACCGCGTCGCCCGATGTCGCCTTTTATCGGGCGAAGCTTAAGGAGATCGCCTGGGATGCCGAGCTTGCCGCGCTCTCTCCGCAAGATGCGGAAGCCGCCAAGACGGAGGCGGCGCGCCAGCTCATCGCCGCCTCCGAGAAGGAGGCGCAACCCGCAAAGGCTTCGCCGCTGCGTCCGCGGCTCGTCGCGCTCGGCGCCATTCTCTTCGTCCCGGCCGTGACGCTCGGCCTTTATTCGGCGCTCGGCCATCCCGATTGGCCGGACGAACCGCTCGAAGCGCGTCTCAACGCGCCGCTCGACAGTCTCGACATCAACGCCGCGGTCGCCAGGGTCGAGGCGCATCTTGCCCAACATCCGGAGGACGGGCTCGGCTATGAAGTTCTGGTGCCCGCCTATCTGCATCTGGGGCGCATCGACGACGCGGTTCATGCCGCGCAAATGGCCTTGCAGAAACTCGGCGAAAGCCCGGAGCGCCTGACCGCCTATGGCGAGACTCTCGTCTTCGCCGACAACGGCATCGTCAGCGAAGAGGCGCGCCGGCTTTTCGCCCGCGCCATCGCCAAGGGCCCCGAGCCGAAGGCATTGTTCTTCCTCGGCCTCGCCGCCTCGCAGGACGGCGACAGGGCGGGTGCGCGCGGCTATTGGCAAAAGCTCTTGGCGCAATCCCCGGCCGACGCCCCGTGGCGCGGCGATCTCGAAAGCCGGCTGACTTCGCTCGACAATCAAAACGCGGCGCCGGATCAAGCGGCCGCCATCGCCGCCCTGCCGCCCGCCGAGCGCGCCGCGGCCATCCGCGCCATGATCGATCGGCTCGCGGCGCGGCTTGCCGAGAACGGCCAGGACATCGAAGGCTGGCTGCGTTTGGTGCGCGCCTACAAGGTCACCAACCAAGTCGACAAGGCGCGCGCCGCGTTGGCCATGGCGCGGCGCGATTTCGACGGCAATGCCGCGGCGATCGCCCGCATCGACGCGCTCGCCCACGAACTCGGGCTCAATTCATGACACGCAAAAGAAAACGCCTGGCCCTCATTCTTTCCGCGTTCATCGTTCTCGGCAGCGGGCTGGGACTTGTCCTTTACGCGCTGCGCGACAACATCGTCTTTTTCTACGGGCCGAGCGAAGTTCTGGCCAAGGATCTTTCGTCCGGTACGCGGATCAGGATCGGCGGACTGGTCGAACAGGGCTCGCTCAGCCATCAGGGCATGACCGTGCATTTCACGGTGACCGACGGCAAGCACGGCATTCCCGTCACCTACACCGGGCCGCTGCCCGACCTCTTCCGCGAGGGGCAGGGCGTCGTCGCCGAAGGCGTGCTCGATTCGTCCGGCATGACCGCTTCGACCATTCTCGCCAAGCATGACGAGCGCTATATGCCGCGCGAAGTGGTCGACGCCTTGAAGAAGGCGGGCCGCTGGCAGGAGAATGCCGGGACGGCGACGGGAATGGGAGGCGGATCGTGATTGTCGAGACCGGCCATTTCGCGCTCGTGCTGGCGCTGGCGCTGGCGCTCGTCAACGCCGCCGTGCCGCTTTGCGGCGTCGTCGGCCGCGATCAACGCCTGATGGCGGTTGCGCCTTCGGTCGCGCTCGCCGGATTCTTCCTCGTGGCGCTCGCCTACGCCGCTTTGACCTACGCGCATGTGACGTCGGATTTTTCGCTCGTCAACGTCGTGGAGAATTCGCATTCCGCCAAGCCGCTCATCTACAAGATCACCGGAGTCTGGGGCAACCACGAGGGCTCCATGCTGCTCTGGGTGCTGATCCTGTCGCTCTTCGCCGCGGCGGTGGCGGTCGGCGGCCGGGCCATGCCCGTCGATCTTCACGCCGCGGTGCTTGCCGTGCAATCCTGGATCGCCGCCGCCTTTCTGCTCTTCATCCTGCTGACTTCCAATCCTTTCGCGCGGCTCGCCAATCCGCCCATCGAAGGCCAGGATTTGAACCCGCTGCTCCAGGATCCCGGGCTCGCCATCCATCCGCCGCTGCTCTATCTCGGCTACGTCGGTCTCTCCATCACCTTCTCCTTCGCGGCGGCGGCGCTGATCTGCGGGCGCATCGACGCGGTTTGGGCGCGGCTGGTGCGGCCTTGGACGCTGGTCGCCTGGATCTTCCTCACCCTCGGCATCGCGATGGGCTCCTATTGGGCCTATTACACTTTGGGCTGGGGCGGCTTCTGGTTCTGGGATCCGGTCGAGAACGCCTCGCTCATGCCGTGGATCGCGGCGACCGCGCTCTTGCATTCGGCAACCGTCATGGAAAAGCGCGAGGCGCTGAAAGTCTGGACGATCTTTCTGGCGATCCTCGCCTTCTCTCTGTCGCTGATCGGCACGTTCATCGTGCGCTCCGGCGTGCTCACCTCGGTGCACGCCTTCGCCAACGATCCACGCCGCGGCGTGTTCATCCTGGCGATCCTGGTTTTCTTTATCGGCGGTTCGCTGCTGCTCTTCGCGCTGCGCGCCAATGCCCTGAAGCCGGGCGGTTTCTTCGCGCCGGTTTCGCGCGAAGGCGCGCTGGTGCTCAACAATCTGGTGCTTTCGACGTGCTGCGCGACGGTGTTCGTCGGCACGCTCTACCCGTTGGCGCTCGAAGCCTTGACGGGCGAGAAAATCTCGGTCGGCGCGCCCTTCTACAACTTGACCTTCGTGCCGCTCTTTCTGCCGCTCTGTGCTTTGATGCCGATCGCCCAGACCTTGGCCTGGAAACGCGGCGATCTTCTCGGCTCCGCGCAAAGACTTATCTTCGCCTTCGGCTGCGGGCTTGCCGTCATGCTCGCGCTGTTCGCCTGGCGAGGCGGGCCGTCGATCTCGCTCGTGCTGGCGGGCCTTTCGATCTATCTCATCATCGGGTCCTTCGCCGATCTTGCGACGCGCATCTTGGGCCGCGCCGCCACGGTCAAAGGCCACCTGTTCGCGCACGCGTTCGGATTGCCGCGCTCGGCCTATGGCACGGCGCTGGCGCATGCCGGCATTGGGCTCAGTTTGCTGGGGCTTGCGGCGACGGGATGGGGAGCGCAGAAAATTCTCGCCATGAAGCCGGGCGATGTGGCGAGCGTCGGTCCTTACGACATTGTGCTTCAATCGATCGGTCCGCAGACCGGGCCGAACTATACGGCGACCGTCGCGCATATGGCGATCCGCGCGGGCGGCGTCGAAATAGGCGACGTCGATCCGGCGGTGCGCTTCTATCCGACGCGGCAGGTGAGCCGCGCCGAGGCCGGCATCAAGACCATCGACTTCGGTCAGATCTATACCGGCATCAGCGACGGCGATACGCCGGGCAGCGTCAATGCGCGCCTCTATTGGAAGCCGCTCGTCACCTGCATATGGTTCGGCGCCGTGGTGATGGCGCTTGGCGGACTCTGCTCGCTGAGCGACCGCAGGCTCAGGATCGGGGTGGCGCGGCGGGCGCGCAAGCTCGCCGCCGCGCCGCAGGCGGCGGAATGATGCGCGCCGTCGCGCTTGCGAGCTTCATTGTGCTCGCCCTCACGCCGAGTTTCGCTTTCGCGGTTACGCCCGCCGAAATGCTTTCCGATCCCAAGCTCGAAGCGCGCGCCGAGGCGCTTTCGGCGGGGCTGCGCTGCATGGTTTGCCAGAACGAGTCGATCGACGAATCCGACGCCCCGCTCGCCCATGACATCCGCGTTCTCATCCGGCAAAAAATGCTGGCGGGCGAGAGCGACGCGGAGATCCGCGCCTTTCTTGTCGCCCGCTACGGGGATTTCATTCTACTGAAACCGCCGTGGAAGGCGGAGACATTTCTTCTGTGGACCGCGCCGTTCCTGCTGCTTCTCACAGGCGCCGGGGCGATCGCCATCGCGGCGAGACAGCGAAAAACCGCCGCACCTTCGGCTTTAAGCGCCGCCGAGAAGAGCAAGCTCGCCAGCCTCATAGGCGAAGAGAAGGGCTAGGCCGCCCATTGCCGGGCCATTCTCGGGCGGCTAGTTTGCGGCACTGGTCAAACCGTCGGCGCTCGCCCTTGTCCATCCTTCTCGCCCTTGGCTTCGGCTATCTCTGCGGCTCGATTCCCTTCGGCCTTTTGCTGACGCGTCTGGCCGGCACCGCCGATCTGCGCTCGATTGGCTCGGGCAATATCGGGGCGACCAACGTGCTGCGCACAGGCCGCAAGGATTTGGCGCTGGCGACGCTGCTGCTCGACGCGTTGAAAGGCGCAGCGGCGGTGCTCATCGCAGGCTTTGTCGCGCCGGGCGTCGCCGAGCTCGTCGCCGCCCTCGGCGCATTTCTCGGGCATGTCTTTCCCGTGTGGCTCAATTTCCGGGGCGGTAAAGGCGTTGCGACCTATCTCGGCTGCCTTTTGGCCCTCGACTGGATGGTCGGCCTCGTCTTCGTTGCCCTTTGGATCGGGGTTGCCATGGCCACGCGCTATTCCTCGGCGGCGGCCTTGACGGCGAGCGCCGCCACGCCGCTTGCCGCCTTGCTCCTCGGCCGTCCCGGAGTCGCCGCGCTCTTCTCGCTGCTGACGCTGCTCCTTTGGGTCATGCATCGCGCCAATATCGCACGCCTCGTCAACGGCACAGAGTCGAAGATCGGGAGTTCGAGCAAGCTCGGCGAGCGTGCATGAGCGAGACGGGCCTCAAATTCTCGGACGCGCAGCGCCGCGATTGGCTGCGGCTTTGGCGCAGCGAGTCGGTCGGGCCGCGCACGTTCCGAATTTTAATCAACCGCTTCGGCAGCGCGCGCGCGGCGCTCGAAGCTCTGCCGCGGCTTGCGGGTTCGAAGCCGGTCAGGATCGCGACGCCCGAAGAGGTCGAACGCGAGTTGGCGCTCGCAGCAGCCTGCGGGGCGCGCTTCATTGTCTTGGGCGAAGAAGACTATCCCGTACTGCTGCGCAAGATCGACACCGCCCCGCCGGTCGTCGCGGTGCGCGGCGACGTGGCCGTCTTCAAGCGACCGGCCGTGGCCATCGTCGGGTCGCGCAACGCGTCGGGCGCGGGATTGGCTTTCGCCGAAAGGCTTTCGCGCGGCCTCGCGCAATCGGGCTTCGCCATCGTCTCAGGTCTCGCCCGCGGCATCGACATCCGCGCGCATCAGACGGCCCTCGAGACCGGCACGATCGCGGTGCTGGCCGGCGGTCACGACAAGATCTATCCCGCCGAACATGCGGCGATGCTGGCGCGCATGCTCGAACATGGTGCGGCGATCAGCGAGATGCCGTTCGGCTGGGAGGCACGGGGCCGCGACTTTCCGCGCCGCAATCGCATCATCGCCGGCCTGGCGCAGGGGACGGTGATCGTCGAGGCGGCGCGCCGCTCCGGCTCGCTGATTACGGCGCGCTTTGCGGCCGAACAGGGCCGCGAGGTCTTCGCCGTGCCCGGCTCGCCGCTCGATCCGCGCGCCGAGGGGACGAACGAACTGATCCGCGAAGGCGCAACTCTGTGCTGCTCGGCGCAAGACGTGATCGACGCTTTGGCGCGGCAGATCGGCGATCAACCGCGCTCCGATCTTTTGTCGGACCCCGCGCCCGTTTCGCGGGACGAGCCTTTGTGGGAGGAGCTCGATATGCCCGAGGTCGCCGCCCCGCCCAGCGTCCCCTCAATGGCCGAGCCAGGCCAGAGGGATTTTGCCGCCGCGCCGCGCGCCGCAAGCGCGGCGGCATGTTCCGAGGCCATGCGGGAGCGCGTCATTTCGCTCCTCGGGCCTTCGCCCATTTCGGTCGATGAACTGGCGCGCGTCGCCGAAGCTCCGGCGCGCGATGTGCGCTCGATCTTGCTCGAATTGGAACTCGCCGGGCGTCTCGAACGCCATGGCGGCGACCTCGTCAGCCTCGTCTGAGCCCCGGCTCAGGAGCGCGACGAAAGGTGCGACTCGGCCTCCATCCGCGCCATGTTGAGAAAATAGGTCAGAATCGGCAGGCGCGCGGCGCCGGCGAGGCGGGCGAGTTCGCCGGCCATGTCGGCGATATATTCGGCGGTCTTCGCCGTTTCCTGCGGATCGCGCCGGAACTTCTCGAGAGCGCGCGGCGCAGAGCGGGGCGGCTTCGCATGGCGGTGCTGAATTTTGGCCGCGCCCATTGATCAGTCCGGTTGTAGAAATCCGTAACACACGCGTCAGTTGTATAGCGAGTCAAATTCGCCGTCAACGCGCATGTCGCTCTACTGTAACTATCGTGACTGTTGGGCCGCGATGGCGGCGTAGGTGGGCAGGGTCAGGAAGGGACAGAGCGGCTTGTTGAGCACCAGATCGTGCAGCAAGGCCGCGGCCTCGCCGAACTTGCCGGAATCATAGCGCTCGGCGCCGAGCTCGCCGCGCACTTGGCGCATTTCTTCCGGCAGCCAGGCTTCGAAAAGGCCCTTGCCGCTGACCCTTCCATCGTCGAGCTTTTGCCCGTGCCTCAGCCATTGCCACATGGAGGTTCGGGAGATCTCCGCGGTCGCGGCGTCCTCCATCAAGCCGTAGATCGGTACGCATCCCAGTCCGTTGAGCCACGCCTCGACATATTGGAGCGCGACGCGGATGTTGCGCCGCATGGCCGCTTCGCTGTGCGGCCCCGCGGCCGGGGTCAACAGGTTTGCCGAGGTCACGGGCGGATCGTTTTCCCGCGTCACATCGAGCTGGTTGGGCTTGTTGCCGATCACCTCGTCGAAGACCGA
>JASHVQ010000208.1 GCA_030044485.1 Methylovirgula sp.
GGCGCCTTCTTCTGCCGCAGCGGCCGAGGAGGGCGCGCCAGTCCCGGCCGCCAAAGCCCGGCCCTCGCCGGCGGCGGACGCCGCGTCGGCAACCGCGGCGCTGGAATTTGCCTCGGCTCCAGCCGCGAGCGCCCAACCGGGCCACGTCAACACAAGGGCGGAGACGATAAGAGTCGCGGTCGGAGCGCTCGAGCGGATCATGATCCTGGTCTCGGAACTGGTGCTGACGCGCAACCAGCTTCTCGAGATCACGCGCCATCACGAAGACGCGACGGTCAAAGCGCCGCTGCAACGCCTGTCGAGTCTGACGACGGACCTGCAAGACGCGGTCATGCGCGCCCGCATGCAGCCCGTCGGCCGGCTTTTCTCGAGCCTTCCGCGCCTGGTGCGCGAACTCGCGGTCGAACTCAGGAAGAAACTCTATCTGGTCACCGAAGGCGCCGACACCGAACTCGATCGCCAACTCGTCGAACTCATTCGCGATCCGCTCACGCATCTGATCCGCAATTGCGCGGATCACGGCATAGAAGCGCCGGACAAGCGCATCGCGCTCGGCAAGCCCGAGGAAGGAACGATCAAGGTCACCGCCTCGCACGAAGCGGGCTATATCACAATCGACGTCTCCGACGATGGGCGCGGTCTCGATCTCGAACGCATCCGCTATAAGGCCATCGCCAAGGGACTGGTGAGCGCCGAACAGGCAAAGAACCTCACGGACGACGAAGTCGGCCGCTTCATTTTCGCGCCGGGGTTTTCGACATCGCAGAGCATCACCAGCATTTCCGGCCGCGGCATCGGCATGGATATCGTGCGCGACAACATCGAGTCGATCGGCGGATCGGTTTCGATCGCGACGACGGCCGGCAGGGGCACGCGCTTCTCGCTGAAGATCCCGCTGACGCTGGCGATCGCACCGGCCCTGATCGTCGAAGCGCGCGGCCATCATTTCGCGCTGCCCCAACATGCGGTCATCGAAGCCGTCAGAATCGATGCCGAAAGCAGCCATTCGCTCGAAAAAGTCCAAGGCAGCCTGGTGCTACGCCTGCGCGACGAAGTTCTGCCCGTAGCCGACCTCGAAGCCGTCCTGCACCTCGAGTCCGAAAGTCGGAAGAACGGCGAACTCGTCATTCTCATGCGCGTCAATTCGCGCGCCTTCGGAATCATTGTCGACGCCGTGACCGATGTCCAGGAAATCGTCGTCAAACCGCTCGGCGGCTCGCTTTCGCATCTCGAGGTCTTTTCCGGCCACACCATCCTCGGCGACGGTTCCGTGGTTTTGATCCTCGATCCGACCGGGCTTGCCAGCCGCATCGGCTTCGAGCGCGCCAGCGACTATACCGTCGGGCGCCCCGTCGAAGCCTTTGTGCCTGCCGAAGAGAACACCCGCTTTATTCTTTTTCGTGCCGGCGCCGGCGCGCCCAAGGCGCTGCCCCTGTCGCTCGTCGCGCGCATCGAATCGGTGCCGGCTTCGGAAATCCGCAAAGCCGACGGGACCTTCGTCATGCAGCACCAAGAGCAGCTCATGCCGCTGGTGCCGCTCATTCCCCCCGACCAGGCGCTGGCCGAAGAAAGCAATCCCGTCCTGGTACTTGGAATTGGCGGTGAGAGCATGGGACTGCTGATCGAAGAGATCGTCGACATCGTCGAGGCGCGCCTCGATATTCAAATCGCCGGCGTCTCCTCAAGCGTCATCGGAACCGCCGAGATCCGCGGCGAGGCCGTGGAAATTCTCGATGCGACGCATTTCATGCGCATGGCCCGCCCCAATGCCTATTCGCGCGGCTTCGCCAATCAGTTCCGCGTTTTGCTGGTCGACGACAAACCGTTCTTCCGCGACATGCTGGCGCCCCTGCTTATCGCCGCCGGCTATCGGGTTACAACCGCGGCCTCGGGCGAAGATGCGCTCGCCATATTCGACAAAGGCGCGCAGTTCGACGCGGTCATAACCGATACGGATACGCCGAACATGAGCGGCTACGCCCTCGCCCAGCAGCTGATCAGCGATCCGCGCCATGCCGACCTGCCGGTGATCGCCTTGGCGGCGCACGCGGCGCCGAGCGTTCTGCAGGCCGCGACCGAAAGCGGCATGTGCGGTGCGGTTGGCAAGTTCGACCGCGCCGCACTTCTCGACATGCTGAGTCACATTCTGGAATCGCATCACCTCAACAAGCATGACCTCGAGTCGCGTGTCATCGGAGCTGCCGCCGCATGAGCCCCAATTCTCTGCGCAAGGAACGCAGCGCCGCGCGGATGCGCCGCGACGAGCACGAGCGGCATTGCTTCATCGTCTATGTCGGCGGCGAACCGTTTGGGCTGCCCGTCGACTGCGTGCAGACGGTGTTCCAGATCGAGTCGATCACGCCGGTGCCGCTCGGCCCGCGCGAAGTCGTCGGCTTGGTCAATCTGCGCGGCAAGATCGTGACCGCGGTCAGCTTGCGCCGCCGGCTGCAAATGCCCGACGCGCCGCAGACCAAACTGATCTTGGCCATCGGAATCGAATATCGTGGCGAGAATTTCGCGCTGGTCGTCGATGAAGTCGGCGATGTGGTGTTTTTGAACCCGCAGACGCAGATTTCCATGCCGCCGCATCTCGATTCGCAAAGAGCCAAGCTCACCGAGGCGGCCTATCGCCTCGATCACGGTATTCTTTCGCTGCTGCACGTCGGAGCGCTCTTCGATTTTCAGCGGCGGATTTAGGTAAGTTGCGACGGAAAATGCGGCAAGATGCGGGAGTTGAACATGAAACAGGTCTTGGTGGTCGATGATTCGACCGTCATCCGAAAGGTGGCGAAACGAATCTTGGAGGGCATGAGCCTCCAAACGATCGAGGCGGAGGACGGCCGCAAGGCAATCGACGTCTGCGCGTTTGCGATGCCCGATGCCATACTGCTCGATTGGAACATGCCGGTCATGGATGGATTCGAGTTCCTCCACGAATTGCGCAAGATGCCCGGAGGCCTGAAGCCGAAGGTCGTTTTCTGCACTACGGAAAACGACGTCGCACACATCGCGCGCGCCATCCACGCCGGTGCGGACGAATATATCATGAAGCCTTTCGACAAGCAGATTCTGCAGTCGAAGCTGGAAGAAATCGGCCTCATCGAACCCACGGTCTTGGCGTAGTAGGATCGGCCCATCCATGCCGAAATCGCTCAGCATCGCGGACCCGCAGCTCGAGTCCGCATCGGGATCCGCTTCGAACCGGCAGGAAGCCGGCAAGCGCGGCGCGGGCCGGCGCGCGCAGCGCGTGGTCGTAATCGGCGCTTCTACCGGCGGCCCGCAAGCCGTTCCCATCGTCCTCAAGGGGCTGATGCCGGCCATTCACCAGGTCCCGGTGTTTGTCGCCCTGCACATTCCCGCGCAATTTACCTCGACAATCGCCGCACATATCGAGCGGGCGACGGCCATGCCGACGCGCACCGCGCGGCATGGCGAGGACGTGCTGAACGGGCACATTTACATATCGCCCGGCAATCTCCATCTGGCCCTGGCGCGAATCGGCGACGCCGCCGTCGTCGTACTCTCCGACGCGCCGCCCGAGAACTTCTGCAAGCCCTCCGTCGACGTCCTGTTCCGCACCGCCGCGCAAGCCTTCGGCGCCGACGCGATCGGCATAGTTCTGACCGGAATGGGCAGCGACGGACTTTCCGGCTCGCGCGCCATCGTCGAGTCGGGCGGCGTCGTGATCGCCCAGGACGCGGCCTCATCGGCTGTTTGGGGAATGCCGCGCTCGGTGGTCCAAGAGGGCCTTGCCCATTCCGTGCTTCCGCTCGATGCGATCGGACCGGCGATCTGCCGCCTGCTTCACAAGCCCACCTTGCGGGAGAAGCCCTGATGACCTCGGATTTCGACGCGCTTCGCCAGCTTCTCAATCGCAGTTCCGGCCTCTCGCTCGATGCCAAGAAAGCCTATCTCGCCGAAAGCCGCTTGCAGCCGATTATCCAGCGCGAAGGCCTCAACGACCTCGGCACGCTCGTCAAAAAGCTGTTCTCGGGAACCGACCCCGAATTGGTGCGCGACGTCGTCGACGCCATGACCACCAACGAGACCTTCTTTTTTCGCGATCGCGTGCCCTTCGACAATTTTCGCAAGTTCATTCTTCCGTATTTGATGCAGGCGAGAAAGGACATAAGACAGATCAGGATCTGGTGCGCCGCTTGTTCTACGGGTCAAGAGCCCTATTCGCTGGCGATGCTTCTCGACGAGGAGGCGCACGGGCTGGCCGGGTGGAAGGTCGATATTCTCGGCACCGATCTGTCGCGCAGCGTCATCGCCGCGGCGCGCGAAGGCGTTTACACCCAGTTCGAAATGCAGCGCGGCCTGCCGATCGCGCAATTGCTGCGCTAT
>JASHVQ010000209.1 GCA_030044485.1 Methylovirgula sp.
CGGCCTATCAGGACCGTTCTTTCACTTTCGAGATGAAGCTGCCGCCGGTGACCTATTACCTGAAAAAGGCGGCGGGCATCGAGTCGGGCGCCAAGACCACCGGCCGCGGCTTCGTCGGCAAGGTGACGAAGGCGCAGATCAAGGACATCGCCGCCAAGAAATTACCCGACCTCAATTGCGCGACGCTCGAGGCGGCGGCGCGCATGATCGAGGGCTCGGCGCGTTCCATCGGCCTCGAAGTGGTGGAGTGAGACCATGAGCCACGCGGGAAAACGTATCTCCAAGGCGCGCGAAGGCGTCAACAGGGTCAAGCTCTATCCGCTCGAAGAGGCGGTGAAGCTCGTCAAGGAGCGCGCCAACGCCAAGTTCGACGAGACGATCGAGATCGCCATGAACCTCGGCGTCGATCCCAAACATGCCGACCAGATGGTGCGCGGCGTCGTCAACCTGCCGAACGGCACGGGGCGCGCCTTGCGGGTCGCGGTCTTTGCGCGCGGCGCCAAGGCGGACGAGGCCAAGGCCGCGGGCGCCGACATCGTCGGCGCCGAGGATCTCGTGGCCGTCGTTCAGGGCGGAACGATCGATTTCGATCGCTGTATCGCAACCCCCGACATGATGCCGCTCGTCGGCCGGCTCGGCAAAGTTCTCGGGCCGCGCGGGCTGATGCCCAATCCCAAGGTCGGTACCGTGACCATGGACATCGCCGCCGCCGTCAAGGCGTCGAAGGGGGGTGCGGTCGAATTTCGCGTGGAAAAGGCCGGAATCGTCCAGGGCAGCGTCGGCAAGGCCTCTTTCGAGGAGAAGAAGCTTGTCGAAAACATCGCCGCCTTTATCGACGCCGTCTCGAAGGCCCGCCCGCAAGGCGCAAAAGGAACGTATATTCAGCGGGTTGCGATTTCCTCGACCATGGGACCCGGGGTCAAGGTCGATCCTTCGACGCTGCGTGCCTGAGACGGCGAGGCCAAGACGGCTGAGGGCTTGACAAGGCGAAAAAATGCGGATTCGCCCCCTTGGCACAGGGCAAGGTTGAGGCTAAATAGACGATTCCGGGTTGGGTCCGCCCCAGCCCGTTAAACCCATTCAACTTCCGCGCCTTAGACGCTGGACTTTCATTCCGGCGGATGGGGACGCGGCGGAGTGGCTGGTGGACCAGGTTTTGCTTCGGAGCCGAGCATTGGTCCTCATCCAGCCATGTCCTGTCCGAGACTGCAGGCGCACGGGCGCGTCTCCCGAGTCGGGATCATTCGCCCAAGCTTAATGTCGAAAGCGCGTTCCGGTTCCCGCCGGCTTGCGCGAAGACGCCGGCATAGACGGGGTCGTACGAGATGAAGGCGCGGGTGCGGCAGTTCCTGCAGGCTTTGATTTTGGTCGAATCCCTCTGTCCGGGGCGATGCTCTCGTTTCCGGAGGACAGGCGTAGCGCCGCGCAGGCCGCAAGCCGCGCGCGGCTGACGCAACCGGCGGGTCATCCCGCCTGAGACAGAGAGACTATTGTGGACAAAGCCGAAAAGAAAGCCAGCGTCGCCGCACTCAACGAGGTCTTCAGGAAGACTTCGGTGGTCGTGGTTGCGCATTATTCCGGCTTGACGGTCGCTCAGATGCAAACGTTGCGCAGGCAGATGCGCGCGGCGGGAGCCTCCGTGCAGGTCGCCAAGAATCGCCTGGCCAAAATCGCCCTCGAAGGAACCGAGATGGGCTGCATCGCGCGTCTCTTAAAAGGCCCAACGCTTCTTGCCTATTCGCAGGATCCGGTGGTGGCGGCCAAGGTCGCCGTGGCCTTCGCCAAAGATTACGACAAGCTCGTGATTCTCGGCGGCGCCATGGGCAAGACAGCGCTCGACGCCGATGCGGTCAGGTCGCTTGCGACCTTGCCCTCGCTCGACGAACTGCGTGCCAGGCTCGTCGGCCTCATTCAGGCGCCGGCGACCAAACTCGCCCAGCTCACGACGGCTCCCGCGGGCAAGCTCGCGCGCGTCGTCAAAGCCTATTCTGAGAGGGATGCGGCCTGAGGGCCGACTTCAGGACCCGTCCAATTCAAGGGAAGACTTAAATGGCCAATCTTGAGAAGATCGTTGACGACCTTTCGAGCCTCACGGTGCTCGAAGCCGCCGAGCTTGCCAAACTGCTCGAAGCCAAATGGGGCGTTTCGGCGGCCGCCGCGGTTGCGGTGGCGGCCGGTCCGGCGGGAGGCGCTGCTCCGGCGGCGGCCCCAGCGGAAGAGAAGACAGAATTCACCGTGGTTCTCGCCGCGATCGGCGACAAGAAGATCGAGGTGATCAAAGAGGTGCGTGCCGCGACCGGCCTCGGCTTGAAGGAAGCCAAGGATCTCGTCGAATCGGCGCCCAAGCCTCTGAAGGAGGGCGCGACCAAAGAGGAGGCCGAGAAGATCAAGGCGGCTCTCGAAAAGGTCGGCGCGAAAGTCGAACTCAAGTGATCGACGCGGTCGCGGTGGCGACCTCTTGATCTGTCGAACGGTCCCGAGGCGCGCTTCGGGGCCGTTGAGCCGCTGCGTTGCGGCAGTTTGCAATGTTCGGAAAGGGGCACGTCACGCCCCGCGCGCTGACCGGTCGGTCGCGCTGCACATTCCGGGGCTCCGGCTCCGCATGATACTCGCCCTGTGAGGAGCAAGATGGCCCAATCCTTAGCGCAGACCTTCTCCGGCCGGAAGCGCGTTCGCAAGTTTTTCGGGCATATTCGCGAGGTCGCGGAAATGCCCAACCTGATCGAAGTTCAGAAGGCGTCCTACGACCAGTTTTTGATGGTCGACGAGCCGCGGGGCGGGCGCCCCGACGAGGGGCTGGAAGCCGTCTTTCGTTCCGTCTTTCCGATTTCCGATTTCGCCAATATCGCGCTCCTGGAATTCGTCAAATACGTCTTCGAGCCGCCCAAATACGACGTCGACGAGTGCCGGCAGCGGGGCATGACCTATGCCGCGCCGCTGAAGGTCACCCTGCGTCTCATCGTCTTCGACGTCGATCCCGAGACCGGGGCCAAGTCCGTGAAGGACATCAAGGAGCAGGACGTCTACATGGGCGACATGCCGTTCATGACCAACAACGGCACGTTCATCGTCAACGGCACCGAGCGCGTCATCGTCTCGCAGATGCATCGCTCGCCGGGCGTCTTCTTCGACCATGACAAGGGCAAGAGCCATTCCTCGGGCAAGCTTTTGTTCGCGGCGCGCATCATTCCCTACCGCGGCTCCTGGCTCGACATCGAATTCGACGCCAAGGACATCGTCTACGCGCGCATCGACCGGCGTCGGAAGATTCCGGTGACCTCGCTTCTCTATGCGCTCGGCATGGACGGCGAAGAGATCCTGACGACCTTCTACAAGACCGTCACTTACAGGCGCGAGGGCGACAGCTGGCGGCTGCCTTTCGATCCGGAGCGGATGAAGGGCATGAAGACCAACGTCGACATGATCGACGCCGACAGCGGCGAAGTCGTGCTCGAGGCCGGCAAGAAGCTCACCGTGCGCGCCGCCCGCCTGCTCGTCGAGAAGGGCGTCAAATTCATCAAGGCGCTGGACGCCGATCTGCAGGGCCAGTTCATTGCCGCCGATCTCTACAATCCCTCGACCGGCGAGATTTTCGCCGAGGCGGGCGACGAGATCACCGCCAAGACGCTGCCGGCGCTTATCGAGGCCGGGTTCAGCGAACTTCCGGTGCTCGACATCGATCATGTCAACATCGGCCCTTACATCCGTAACACGCTCGCCGTCGACAAGAATTCTTCGCGCGAGGACGCTCTCTTCGACATTTACCGCGTGATGCGTCCGGGTGAGCCGCCGACGCTCGAGACGGCGGAAGCGATGTTCCATTCGCTGTTCTTCGATCCGGAGCGTTACGACCTCTCGGCCGTCGGCCGCGTGAAGATGAACATGCGCCTCGACCTCG
>JASHVQ010000210.1 GCA_030044485.1 Methylovirgula sp.
CCTCTTCATCGCCTCGGAGGTGATGTTCTTCGTCGCCTGGTTCTGGGCCTTCTTCGATGCCAGCCTCGATGCCGGCGAGAAAATCCAATATGCACGTGTCGCCTTTACCGGCGGACATTGGCCGCCCAAGGGCATTGAAGTCATCGATCCTTGGCACTTCCCTCTGCTCAACACGATCATCTTGTTGACGTCGGGCACGACGGTGACTTGGGCGCATCACGCGCTTCTGCACAACGACCGCGCCAACCTTAGGAATGGGCTGATCCTGACCATCCTTCTCGGTATCTCCTTCACGTCCATTCAGGCCTACGAATACGTTCACGCGCCGTTTGGCTTCAAAGGCTCGATCTACGGCTCGACCTTCTTCATGGCGACGGGTTTCCACGGTTTCCACGTGATCATCGGCACGATCTTCCTGACCGTTTGCCTGATCCGCGCCCTTGCCGGACAATTCACGCCGCAGCGGCATCTCGGCTTCGAATTCGCCGCCTGGTACTGGCATTTCGTCGACGTCGTCTGGCTGTTCCTGTTCACCTGCATCTATGTTTGGGGCTCGTGGGGCGCCCCGATGGAGCATTGAGAATTCCTGTCGGGCGCGTCCGGGACATGATCCCCGGCGCGCGGTCTCATGAAGCCGCCTATCCGGGGCCGGCCGCGCAACGGAGCCGCGATGAGCGGCAGTGACAATAGTTTGCCTTCGACAATCTGGGACGGCCTTGCCGGACATTGTCCACGCTGTCACCGCGGCGCGCTGTTTTCCGGATTTCTCAACCTTGCTCCTGCCTGCAAGGCCTGCGGATTGAACTTCGGCTTTGCCGATTCCGGCGATGGGCCGGCGGTTTTCGTGATGTTGTTCGGCGGCTTTCTGATCGTCGGCGTAGCGCTCTGGATAGAGGTCATGTATGAGCCGCCGTTCTGGGTCTATATCGTCGTCCTTCCGCCGCTGATCGCGATCGTCTGCGTGGGCATGCTGCGGCCGCTGAAAGGCCTGTTGATCGCCCTCCAGTACCGTAACAAGGCCGAGCAGGGGAAGCTCGAGAGCTAGCCTTGGCCCAGATCGCTCATCAACCCGCGCGCAAAAGTCTCATCGCGCCCGTGCTCTTCTTCTTGGCCGTCGGCGGGACGCTGGTCTCGCTCGGCGTCTGGCAATTGCATCGCCTCGCCTGGAAAGAGTCGCTGATTGCGCAAATTGCGACGCGCACCACGGCCCCGCCGCAGGCCGTGCCCGACGCCTCGACCTGGGCGCGTCTTTCCCCCGTCGATTATGCCTATCGTCACGTCGAACTCAGCGGTCGTTACGACAACGGCCGGGAGGCGCTGGTCTTCTTCGGCGCCGGTCCGCACGATCTCGGACCGGGCTATCTCATCCTGACGCCGTTCAAGCTCGATTCCGGCGGCATCGTCATCGTCAACCGCGGCTTCGTGACCGTGGATCTCGGCGCGCGATCGTCGCGCCCCAAAAGCCAGATCGAGGGCGAGACGCGCGTGACCGGGTTGATGCGCCCGCCCCAGACGCGCAATCTCTTCACGCCCGACGACGAGCCCGAGAAGGACATTTTCTTCACCCGCGACCCCGCCGTCATCGCCGCGCATTTCGGGCTTGCGGCCGCGCCCTTCATCGTCGATGCCGACGCGGCGCCCATGCCGGGCGGATGGCCGATCGGCGGAATGACCGAGATCGACATTCCCAACGACCATCTGAGCTATGCGCTCACCTGGTTTGGGCTGGCGGTCGGACTTTTGGCGGTTTTCGTCGCCTATCTGCGCGCCCGATGGTACGGCGAATAGCTCCGGATATTTTCATGTAAGTTACTGTTATAATTAGTAAAAATAAGCCGCGCCGAAATTGCTGCAAATCCTGCTCTTCGGACCTTTTTGTGCTAAACGAACGCCGGGGATTGCTCGAAGCCTCAGGTTTCAAAGGTGAAATATATCTCGACCCGCGGCGAGGCGCCCTCGCTCTCCTTCGGCGAGGCGCTCATCGCCGGTCTTGCCCAGGACGGCGGCCTTTATCTCCCCGAAGCCTATCCGCGCCTGTCCGAGTCAGAGATCGCGGGATTTGCGGGCCAGCCTTATGCGGACGTAGCCGAGACGATCATCGCGCCTTTTGCGGCCGGCTCGGTCGATCGCAAGACGCTGCGCGCCGCAATCGATGCGGCTTATGCGCGCTTCGACCATGCGGCGGTCACGCCGCTGGTCGAGCTTGGCGACAATCTTTTCCTGCTCGAACTTTTTCACGGGCCGACGCTCGCCTTCAAAGACCTGGCCATGCAGCTGCTCAGTCGGTTGATGCGCCATGTGCTGGCGGTACGCGGTAGACGCGCGACAATTGTCGGGGCGACGTCCGGCGACACGGGTGCGGCCGCCGTTGCCGCGTTCGGCGACATCGACGAAGTCGATCTCTTCATCCTTTACCCGAAGGATAGGATCTCCGACGTGCAGCGCCGGCAGATGACGACGTTTGCCGGCGGCAATGTGCATGTCGTCGCGATCGAAGGAACTTTCGACGACGCGCAGGCGCTCGTCAAAGCCCTCTTCGCCGACAAGCGGCTGCGCGACGAATTCTCGCTTTCCGGCGTCAATTCGATCAATTGGGCGCGGGTGGCGGCGCAGGCCGTCTATTATTTTGTCGCCGCAGCGGCGCTGGGCGTTCCGTACCGGCGAGTCTCTTTTGCCGTGCCGACCGGCAATTTCGGAGACATATTCGCCGGCTGGATCGCCAAGCGGATGGGGCTGCCCATCGAGCGGCTCGTCATTGCCACCAATGCCAACGATATATTGGCGCGGGCGCTTGCAACCGGGCGTTACGAGACGGGGCGTGTCGAAGTCACACAATCGCCCTCAATGGACATTCAGGTATCCTCCAATTTCGAACGGCTTCTTTTCGAGGCCTACGGGCGAGATTCGGCGGCGCTGCGCCGCCTCATGGGTTCACTGCAAAAGGCGGGCGGTTTCAGCATCGATTCTGAACCGCTTGCGGCCATCCGCGCTGAGTTCGACGCCGTGCGCATCGGGGAAACCGAGACGACCGAGGAGATCGCGCGCCTGTGGCGCGAGTCGCGAAGGCTCATCGATCCGCATACCGCGGTCGGCGTCGGGGCGGGGCGCGCCGCATTGCGGGCGCGACCCGATGTGCCGATGATCGTCCTTGGCACCGCCCATCCCGCCAAATTCCCCGATGCGATCGAACGCGCGACCGGCATATCGCCGCCGTTGCCCGCGCATCTCGCCGATCTTTTTTCGCGCCAAGAGCGTTTCGATTTCTTGGCCAACGACGCGGCCGTTCTCGAGACCTATATTCGCCAACGCCGCGCCTCGAAGAGGGCCGCGTCATGAGCGTGGAACTCACGACGCTCCCCTCCGGCTTGCGCATCGTCACCGATCGCATGGACAATCTCGAAACCGTGTCGCTCGGCATCTGGGTCGCGGCCGGCTCGCGGCATGAGCGGCCGCGCGAACACGGCCTTTCGCATCTTCTCGAACATATGGCGTTCAAGGGGACGCGGCGGCGTTCGGCGCGCGACATCGCCGAGGAAATCGAGAACGCCGGCGGCGACCTCAACGCCGCCACCGGCGTCGAGCAGACGGCCTATTACGCGCACGTGCTCGGCGTCGACATGAATCTGGCACTCGATATCCTCGCCGATATTCTGACCGAGAGCACGTTCGACTCGCAGGAGCTGGAGCGTGAAAAGCGCGTCATCCTGCAGGAAATCGGCGCCGTCGAGGATACGCCCGACGATCTCGTCTTCGATCTTTTCAATGCCGCGGCCTTTCCCGAGCAGCCGATCGGCTCGCCGATTCTCGGCACGCCGGAACGGGTGCGCGCCTTCGACCGCACGATGATTTCCGCCTATCTCGAAAATCATTATCGCGCCAGCGCGACATTGATCGGCGCGGCCGGCGCCGTCGAGCACGGCGCATTCGTCGAGGCCGCCGCCAAGAGTTTCGCCGGTCTTCCCGGCCATGCCGCCGACGGCGTTGCGCCGGCGCGCTACCTCGGCGGCGAGAAACGCTCCAAGCGCAAGCTCGAACAGGCGCACATCGTCATCGGCTTCGAGGGCATGCCCTACGCCGATCCCGACCATTACGCGCTGCATATTTTCGCCAATGCCGTGGGCGGGGGCATGTCGTCGCGGCTCTTCCAGGAAGTGCGCGAGAAGCGCGGGCTCGCCTATGCGGTCAACGCCTTCCACTGGGCCTATTCCGACACCGGCCTCTTCGGCTTCTACGCGGCGACCGCGCAGCATCATGTCAGCGAATTGCTGCCGGTGGCCCTCGATTCGCTCGCCGGCGCGGCGCGCGACCTCGACGAAGCCGAAGTGCAACGCGCCAAGGCGCAGATGAAAGTGTCGATCTTGAGCGCGCTCGAGTCGCCGACGGCGCGCTCCGAACAAATGGCGCGCCAGCTGCTCGTCTTCGGCCGGGTGCTGAAGCGCGAGGAAATCATCGAGAGGATCGATCGCCTGACGGTCGCCGCGATCCGCCAAGCGGGTGCGGCTGCGCTACGCACGCCGCCCACCGTCGCGGCGGTCGGGCCGATCTCAAAAGTTTATTCGCCGGACCGGATCAGCGAACGGCTCGGGTCTTTATAGGGGAGGAAGGCTTGGCTCTGTTTCGGATTGGACCGACGAACGACATCGCCAATTTCGTACGTGGCGAAGGCATCTATTTGCGCCCCCCGGAAATGCGCGACTTCGAGCCCTGGTCCGATTTGCGCGAACACAGCCGTACATTCCTGACGCCGTGGGAGCCGACCTGGCCCGGCGACGACTTGACCCGCACCGCGTTCCGCCGCAGGCTGCGCCGCCACGCGCAGGAGATTGCCGAAGATCAGGCCTTTCCTTTTCTGATTTTCCGCGAAGCGGACGATCAATTGGTCGGCGGCCTGACGCTCGGCCAAATCAAGCGCGGCGTGGCGCAGTCGGCAACGCTCGGCTATTGGATGGGCCTTCCTTTCGCCGGCAAGGGGCTGATGTCGCGCTCGGTGCGCGCCGTGACCGGCTTTGCCTTCACGAGCCTCAGACTGCATCGGATCGAAGCGGCTTGCTTGCCACATAACGAAGCTTCGATAAAATTGCTGGAGCGCAATGGTTTCAAGAGAGAGGGGCTGGCCCGCGCCTATCTGCGGATCAACGGACTCTGGCAGGACCATTTCCTTTACGCGCTTCTCGAGACCGACCCGCTTCCCTTGCGGGTCTCGCGGCGCGAGCGCGCCTGAACGGAGCACGATGTCGGCCTTTCGCGTATCGATCCTCTGGCGCCGGGTTGTGCTCGCAGTCGTCCTTCTCGCGGCCGGCGCGCTGCCGGCGAGAGCCATCGAATCCGTGCGCGTGCCGCTCAACGCCTCGGCCATCGATCTCACCAAGGCGGTCGAGAGCTACGAGTCGCAGGGCGACCGGCTGCTCGTCTCGACCGCGCCGGGGTCGGACGGGATCGTGCGGCGCATCGAAGTGCGCGCGCTCGAACCCGGCACGCATCCGAGCTGGATCGTCTTCGCTCTCACCAACGACACCGACGAGCAGATCGAGCGGCTCGTCGTTGCGCCGCATTTCCGCCTCGTGGGTTCCGGCGTGATCTGGCCGGACCTCGGCGCCTCGCGCATTTCGGCGATCACCGCGAGCCAAGGCTTCCCGCCGGAACAAGAAGAAAGCCCGGACGCCGACGTCTTCCGCCTGACGCTCGATCCCGGAACCACGGTGACCTTTGTCGCCGAATTGCGCACCCCGAGCTTGCCGCAGCTCTATCTTTGGGAACCCGACGCCTACAAGGACAAGATGACCAGCCTTGCGCTTTACAAGGGCATCGTCATCGGAGTCGCCGGTCTCCTGGCGCTGTTTCTCACCATCGTCTTTGTCGTCAGGGGCGCGGTGATCTTCCCGGCCGCCGCGGCGCTTGCCTGGGCGGTGCTCGCCTATGTCTGTATCGACTTTGGATTCTGGGACAAGATCTTTGCGACCTCGGCGCAAACCGACCGCATCTGGCGCGCCGGCGCCGAGACGGCGCTCGCCGCGACCTTGCTCGTCTTTCTCTTCGCCTATCTGAACCTCAACCGATGGCACGTGCGCGCCTCACGTGTCGCGGTCGGCTGGCTGGCCTTCCTCGTCGCTCTCATCGGGCTGGCCATCTACGATGCGCCGGTCGCCGCCGGGGTGGCGCGCATCTCTTTGGCGACGATTGCCGGCGTCGGCTTCATCCTCGTGCTCTATCTTTCGACGCATGGCTACGACCGCGCCGTGATGCTGATCCCCACGTGGTTCCTGCTGCTCGTCTGGATCGTCGCCGCCGCGTTTACGGTGAACGGCTCGCTGACCAATGATCTGGTTTCGCCGGCGCTGATCGGCGGGTTGGTGCTTATCGTGATGCTGATCGGCTTTACGGTGATGCAGAACGCATTTGCCGGCGGCGGCCTGGCGCATGGCGCGATCACCGACGCCGAGCGCAAGGCGCTGGCGCTGACCGGCTGCGGCGACATCATCTTCGACTGGGACGTGCCGTCCGACCGAGTCTACGTGAGCCCCGAAGTCGAGATGCAACTGGGCCTGGCGCGCGGCACGCTGGAAGGACCGGCCTCGGCCTGGTTCGACATTCTCCATCCGTTCGAGCGCGACCGCTATCGCGCCTGCCTCGACACGATGCTCGAACAGCGCCGCGGGCGCATCAACCAGGAATTCCGCCTGCGCGCCGCCGACGGACATTACTTTTGGTTCCGGCTCAAGGCGCGGCCGGTCATCGGCCAGGACGGCGAGGTCATTCGCGTCATCGGCACGCTCGCCGATGTGACCGAGCATAAGATGGCCGAGATGCGGCTTCTGCACGACGCCGTCCACGACAATCTCACCGGCCTGCCCAACCGCGAGCTTTTCTTCGACCGGCTCGGGGCGGCGCTTCTCTTGGCGCAGACCGACGCCAAGGTCCGCCCGACCGTCGTTTGCATCGACATCGACAGATTCAAGCAGATCAACGAGACGATCGGCTTCTCGGCGGGCGATTCGATCTTGCTCACCGTCGCGCGCCGGCTCGGCCGCATCCTCAAGCCGCAAGATTGCCTGGCGCGAATCAGCGGCGATCAGTTCGCCGCCGTGCTGATTTCCGAGACGCAGACGGATCAAATCATCGCCGTCGCCAATGTCATCCGCCGCGCCGTCTCGACGCCGGTGACGTTCGGCGAGAACGAAGTGCCGCTTTCGGCTTCGATCGGCCTTGCCCTCTACGATCCGCAGCTGCACGCCAAGCGCGAAGACATGCTGAACGATGCCGAGATCGCGGTTCGTCACGGCAAGCGTATGGGCGGCAACCGAATCGAGGTCTTCCGGCCTTCGATGCGCAGCCTGCGTTCCGACCGGCTGACGCTTGAGAACGATTTGCGCAAGGCCATCGATCGCGGCGAAATGAACATGCTGTTCCAGCCGGTCATCCGCCTCGAGGATCGCACCGTCGCCGGTTTCGAGGCGCTGCTCAGGTGGGATCATCCGCGCCTTGGACGGCTCGGGCCGGCCGAGTTCATTCCGATCGCCGAGGAGACCGGCAACATCATCGATCTGGGCGTCTTCGCCATGGAACGCACCGCTCGCGAGCTTGCGGCCTGGCAAGGCGCGCTCGACGTCGACCCGCCGCTTTTTGCCAGCGTCAACATCTCTTCGCGGCAATTGCTACGTCACGACTTGCTTCAGGACGTGCGCTCCGTGCTCTCCCGCTGGCAGGTGGCGCGCGGCACGCTCAAACTCGAATTGACCGAGAGCCTGATCATGGAGAACCCGGAATTCGCCGCGCAGATCTTGTCGCGGATCCGCGAGCTTGGGGCCGGGCTTTCGCTCGACGATTTCGGGACAGGCTATTCCTCGCTCGCTTATTTGCAGCGCTTCCCCTTCGACTCGATCAAGATCGATCGCGCCTTCGTTCGCCACAACGGCAAGGGCGCACGGCCCGTCATTCTGCGTTCCATCGTCACCTTGGCTCACGATCTCGACATGAGCGTCGTCGCCGAGGGCGCGGAATCGGAGTCGGATGCGATCGAACTCTACCAGCTCGGCTGCGAATATGCGCAGGGCTACGCCTTCGGCCATCCGATGAGCGCCGCCGACGCGCGCAAGCTCGTCGGCGCCGCGTCGATCGCCGCCTGAAGGCCGCGGCGCTAGGCGTGGCCGGATTGAGCCGAAAGAAAGCCCGGATCTATGCCGAGCTTACGCAGCGCGCTCTCATATTTCGATTCGAGCGGCGTTTCGAAAATCAGCCGGCTGTCGGCCGG
>JASHVQ010000014.1 GCA_030044485.1 Methylovirgula sp.
ACGAGCTCGTCGATTCCCGGCACGGTCGTGTTGATCGAGCGGGTCACGATGAGGCCCAGCATCCAAGGCACTTCGATGTCGTCGTCGGTCTTGTGGGTTACCTGGTTCGGCAAGCCGAAGACGACGAACGAGGCAGGAGCCTTCTCCGTGTTCCACATCGATTCGATGGCGGCGATCTTCATCTTCTGATTCTCGCCTGCCGTATAGCCGCTCTCGTCGCCAAGCACGACAACCGAAAGCGCCGAGGCGAGGCCGAAACTGGCGGCAACCGTCATCGAACGTTTCGCAAGCTCGACGTAGCGTCCGCGCAAGAGATAATAGGCGCTGACCGCGAGCACGAAGACCGAGCCCGTGACATATCCGGCGCTGACGGTGTGCACGAACTTGGCCTGCGCGACGGGATTGAAGATCACCGCCATGAAGTCGGTGACTTCCATGCGCATCGTGTCGGGATTGAAACGCGCGCCTACGGGATGCTGCATCCAGCCGTTGGCGATCAAGATCCACAATGCCGAGAGATTTGAGCCGAGCGCCACGAGCCAGGTCACGGCCAAATGTTCGACCTTAGAGAGCTTGTCCCAGCCGAAGAAAAAGAGGCCGACGAACGTCGCCTCCAGGAAGAAGGCCATGAGCCCTTCGATCGCCAGCGGCGCGCCGAACACGTCGCCGACATAATGGCTGTAATAGGCCCAGTTCATGCCGAACTGGAATTCCATGGTGATGCCGGTCGCCACTCCCATGGCGAAATTGATGCCGAAGAGCAGGCCCCAGAACTTCGTCATCTGCCGCCAGATCTCGCGGCCGGTCATGACATAGACGCTCTCCATGATCCCGAGCAGAATCGATAGCCCGAGCGTCAACGGGACGAACAGGAAGTGGTACATCGCCGTCAAGCCGAACTGAAGACGCGAAAGCTGCACGACGTCCATGCTATTCACGGTGCGATACCTTTCGATAGCGAATTGGGCGCGCCCATAAGTCTTGCTTGCGTGGCGCCGGCGTCGACTTTGAGCGGCTGCCCGAACACCAGCCAGCCGGCTGCGAAGATCACGGCCAATTTGATGGCCGTAACCATGGATATGTCGCGAAAGAGATGGTGCTGAACCATGCCGCCCTTATCCGGCGCGCTGCGGCGGCGCACCTTGATCTGGATCATGGCCGGGCATCGTTCCGATCGTCACCAGGACGTGATCGGCAATCATGGCTTCCTCATCGGTGGGGATGACCCGGAGGCTGACGCGGCTCGACGGCGCGCTGATGAGCGCGGCGCTTCGATCGTTTGCAGCGCTATCGAGCGTTGCGCCGAGCCAGCCGAGCTTCTGGCAGACCATGGCGCGGACTTGGGGCGCGTGTTCGCCGATCCCCGCACTGAAGACGAGTGCGTCAAGCCCGCCCAGCGAGCTTGTCAGGGCGCCGATCTCACGCACGATCCGGAACACGAAAAGCTCGATGGCTTCGCGCGCCCGCGGGTCTTCGCTCGCCAGAAGCGTGCGCATGTCGCTCGCTATGCCCGAGACGCCGAGCAGGCCAGACTTGCGATAGAGCAGATCTTCCACTTGGCGCGCGGTCAGTCCACGCTGCTCTTCGAGATAGAGGATGACGCCCGGATCGAGAGCGCCGCAGCGCGTACCCATCATCAGCCCGTCGAGGGCCGTAAAGCTCATCGTCGTATCGACGCTGCGTCCGTCGCGCATTGCGCAAAGACTTGCACCGTTGCCGAGATGTGCGGCGATGACGCGGCCTTTCGCTTCCGCAGGCGCGAGCTCGCGCAGGCGGCGGCTGATATATTCGTAGGAAAGCCCGTGAAACCCGTAGCGCCGCACGCCTTCGGCCTCGTAGGCGCGCGGCAGCGCAAAGCGCGTTGCCACCTTAGGCATGGCGTGATGGAAGGCCGTGTCGAAACAGGCGACCTGCGCTAGATGCGGGCGAACGGCGGCGATCGCGCGGATCGGGGCGAGATTATGCGGCTCATGCAGGGGTGCGAGCGGCGTCAACCCGTCAAGCTCGGCGAGCAGCGCCGGCGTGACGCGTTGCGAGCGATTGTGGGCCGGACCGCCGTGCACGACCCGATGCCCGACAGCGACAAGCCGGTCCGAGTCGAGATGGGCCTCGATCCAAGCGAGCACTTTCTCGATCAGCGACGTGAACGCCTGCTTGGGCCAAGCCTGTTCGGCAAGCGGGACGCCGGCTGGGTCGCGCACAAGAAAATGCGGCGCCGAATTTATCTCCTCGGCTTCGCCGCGTAAGCGCAACCGCGGGATGCCGACGCCTTCCAGTCCGAAGAGCGAAAACTTGATGCTCGACGAACCCGCGTTGAACGCGAGGATGGCGTCGCCCATGTTCAGGCCTTGATCCGCAGAGCGGCCGTCTGCCGGCGGGCGATCAGCACGGCGACCGCGCAGGAGGCGATCCGCGTGCGCTCGGCGTCGGCCCGGCTTGTCAGGATGATCGGGACGCGCGCACCCAGCACGACGCCGGCCGCATCGGCCCCGGCCAGAAACGTGAGCTGTTTGGCAAG
>JASHVQ010000211.1 GCA_030044485.1 Methylovirgula sp.
ATTATGGCGATATGCACCAGAAGCGCGATGTTGGCGAAGATGCCGAACGTGCCGTAGGTGATGAGCATGTAGAAGAGCACGAGCCCGGCGCCGACGAAGGCGGCGTGCTCGCCGGCGTGAATCGAATCTTCGCCGAGACCCGGGCCGACGGTGCGCTCCTCGACGATGGTAAGCTTGGCGGGCAAAGCGCCGGCGCGCAGCAGGATGGCGAGATTATTCGCCGACTCGACCGTGAAATGGCCGGAAATCTGCCCGGAGCCGCCGGTTATCGGCCCGAGGATGCGCGGCGCGGAGATCACCTTGCCGTCGAGGACGATGGCGAAGAGCCGCCCGACATTCGCCGACGTGACTTCGCCGAAGCGCTGGCCGCCGCGGATGTTGAAGCGGAAATTGACGATCGGTTCGCCGGTGCGCTGATCGAAGCCGAGCTGCGCGTCGGTCAGATCCTCGCCCTGCACCATGACCTGTTTCTCGACCGGCAATTTGCCGGCCTGATCGGTCTGGTCAAGCAGATCGTAGTTGCTCGGGTCCTCGCCCGGCTCGGCGACGAGACGGAATTCGAGTTTCGCGGTGGTGCCGAGGATCTCCTTCAGCTTGTCCGGATTCTGAAGTCCTGGAACCTCGACCAGAATGCGGTCGTTGCCCTGGCGCTGGATGTTGGGCTCGGTCGTGCCCAAGGCGTCGACGCGGCGGCGCAAAACCTCGATCGATTGGTCGACCGCGTGACGGATGCGGTCGTCGGTTGCGGCATCGGTCACCAGAACCTGGATCGTGCCGTTGCCGAGGTCCTTGACATCAAGCGGCTGCGAGCTTGGCCCGCGCAGCAACGGATTGGCGATCGGCATGGCCAATTGCTCGAGCTTCGGGAGAACCTTGTCGCGCTCCGCCTGATCCGGCAGATGCAGTTGAATGCCGCGCGGCAAGAGGCCTATACCGCCAGAGATCGGAATCCGCTCCTCGCGCAGCAGGCGGCGCGCGTCGTCGCGCAAATTCTGCACTTCTGTCTTGATGACGTCGTTGGAATCGACCTCGAGCAGCACGTGCGATCCGCCCTGCAAGTCGAGGCCCAGAACGATGGTGCGCACCGGAACAAAACCCGGCACATGATTTTCGAGCGCGGCGCGCGCCTCCGGCGGCAAGAGGCTCGGGACGATCACCAGAAAGGCGAAGACCGTCATCGAGCAGATTGCTATGACCTTCCATTTGGCGAAGCGCAGCATGGCGAGATTATCGTTTCATCTTGAAGGCGGCCTATCCGGCCGCATCCTTCACCGGTTCGCCCTTGGCGCGCACGTCGGAGATCATCGTGCGCGCGACGCGTACCCGCACGTTCGGCGCAATCTCCATCTCGACTTCGGCATCGTCGACGACTTTGGTCACTTTGCCTATGAGGCCCCCGGTCATGACGATCGTGTCGCCACGGCGCACGTTCTTGATCAGTTCGGCGTGTTCGCGCGCCTTTTTCTGCTGCGGCCGCATGATCAGCAAATACATGATGAGGATGATGATCGCGAACGGCGCGAACTGAAGGAAAATATCGCCGGCGCCACCTGACGTGGCGCCCGCGGCCTGAGCGAAAGCCGGGGTGAACACCTTGCTACTCCTTGGCGGGCCGCGCGGACCCCTCGGATCGGGCGGGACTATAGCCGCCACGGGTACGAAAGCAATGCCGGAAGCCGGCGCGGCGCGGCAAACGGGGCAAGTTTGCGGGCGCCCTCGCGCCTGGACGCGCGCCTTCCGACTGGTTACATGCTCGTCGGCAGGTGAGCCATGACCAGTCACGACAAAGACATTATCGCCGCTCTTGCGGCGCCCAACGCGGCCGAGGCTTTGCTGCGAATCGCCCATGCACTCGAACGCCTGGCGCCGGCCGGAGCGCCTGCTTCCGATTTCGACTCCGCCGATGCGTTCATCTGGCGCGCCGAGAAAGGCCAACTTTCGCCGGTGCCCAGGGTCAACCGAGTCGACATGGCGCTGCTGCGCGGCATCGACCGCGTGCGCGACATTTTGTGGGAGAACACGGAGCGCTTCGCAAATGGCTTCGCCGCCAACAATGCGCTGCTCTGGGGGGCGCGCGGCATGGGCAAGTCTTCGCTCGTCAAGGCGGTGCACGCCGAGATCAACCGCAGCCGCGCGGCGGGCGGCAAGTCCCGAGGGCTGAAGCTGATCGAAATTCATCGCGAGGACATCGAAAGCCTGCCGCAGCTCATGGCGCGGTTGGCCCCCGTGCCCTATCGCTTTCTCATTTTCTGCGACGATCTTTCCTTCGACGCGGGGGATACGAGCTATAAGTCGCTGAAGGCCGTGCTTGAAGGCGGCATCGAGGGCAGGCCCGCCAACGTGATCCTCTATGCGACCTCGAACCGCCGCCATCTCTTGCCACGCGACATGATCGAGAACGAACGTTCGACCGCGATCAATCCCGGCGAGGCGGTCGAAGAAAAAGTCTCGCTCTCCGACCGTTTCGGCCTCTGGCTCGGTTTTCACCGATGCAGCCAGGAGGATTATCTCGCCATGGTCGAGGGCTACGCCGGGCGCTTCGGCATTGGCGCGGATCGCGACGCATTTAAGGCTGAAGCGCTCGAATGGGCGACGACGCGCGGCGAGCGCTCCGGGCGCACCGCCTGGCAATTCATCCAGGACGCGGCGGGCCGCGCCGGCAAGAGCGTGGAATGAGCGCGTCCGACAAAAGCGCGCCGTCGCCGGCGCGCTTTCTGGTTGGTTCGCGAGCCTGTTATTCTCCCGCCGCTACCCCCACGCTTTGGAATCGCGCATGGCTCTGGTCGAGATCCTGTTTGATCGTCGTCGATGCCGTCGGCTGACGATGATGGAAGGCGATGATCCAGAGGATGCCGATGCCGAGATAAACCAGGAACCCGTACGGGAAGTAGTTTACGGGCGGCGACGGCACCGGATAGACGCTGCCGACCGCAGGGATGGCGAGCAGCACCAGAGAGGCGATGCAGCCCGCCCAATCCTTCGCGGTGGCTTCGCCCAATTTCATGAGATAGGCGGGCG
This sequence comes from Methylovirgula sp., assembly GCA_030044485.1. Taxonomy (GTDB): domain Bacteria; phylum Pseudomonadota; class Alphaproteobacteria; order Rhizobiales; family Beijerinckiaceae; genus Methylovirgula. The sequence continues at coordinate 3,019 of JASHVQ010000211.1, forward strand.
CGGCGGCGCTGACGAGGCCGTAGGCCACGACAAACCCGAACGCCGCGCAGGTGCCGACATCGTTGAAGCAGTCGAGCAGCGCGACGTGGCCGAAGAGGGTCGCAGCCGTCGGGACCGCGAAGGCGAGCAAGGCCATGACGGTCACGGCGATATGCGGCGTCTCGTTCTTGTCGTGCGCCGTTGCGGTCGCTTGCGGGAAGATACCGTGCCGCCCCATCGCATAGATGACCCGGCCGCCGGCGTTGACGCACGACAGGCAGAGCGCGAAGAAGCTCAACATCGCGCCGAGCGAGAGTGGGATCTGCAGGACCGGTATGTTGATCATTTGCGCGAGGACGTTCAGCGGCTGGTCGATCTTGTCGAGCGTCGTCGAATAGCCGCGGACGCCCAGCACTTCCACGTAGGTGATGAAGACGAAGAACGCGCCGGAGATGATCAAACTCAAGTAGATCGAACTCGGTACGGTTTTCAGCGGATTCTTCGCTTCGTCGCCGAAGGCGGTCGCCGCTTCGAAGCCGACGAGCGAGAAGATTGCCACCACGACGCCGAGGCCGATGCTCGACCACGGCACGGTCTTCGGATCGAACTGCGCCTGGTCGATGGCGAAGTTGTGATGCGCGAGCACGATGAAGGCGAGCAAGAGGATGAACGCCACGGAAATCGCTTCGATGACGAGCGTCGTTTTCGCCGACAGGTTGA
>JASHVQ010000212.1 GCA_030044485.1 Methylovirgula sp.
CGCCCGAGAAGCCGGGCGTGCCGCGCGCCACGGTCTTCAGATCCACGTCCGGGGCGAGCGGAACCTTGCGCACATGCACCTTGAGGATGCGCTCGCGGCCGATCACGTCGGGGTTGGGGACGACGATCTGCCGGTCGAAACGGCCGGGGCGCAGAAGCGCCGGATCGAGCACGTCCGGCCTGTTGGTCGCGGCGATCAGGATGATGCCCTCGTTGGCGTCGAACCCGTCCATCTCGACCAGCAATTGATTGAGCGTCTGCTCGCGTTCGTCGTTGCCGCCGCCAAGGCCCGCGCCGCGATGCCGTCCGACCGCGTCGATCTCGTCGATGAAGATGATGCAGGGCGCGTTCTTCTTGGCCTGCTCGAACATGTCGCGCACGCGTGAGGCGCCGACGCCGACGAACATTTCGACGAAGTCGGAACCGGAGATCGTGAAGAACGGCACGTTGGCCTCCCCGGCAATGGCGCGGGCGAGCAGCGTCTTGCCGGTGCCGGGCGGGCCGACCAGCAGAACGCCGCGCGGAATGCGCCCGCCGAGCCGCTGGAATTTCTGCGGATCGCGCAGGAATTCGACGATCTCCTGCAGATCTTCTTTGGCCTCGTCGACGCCGGCCACGTCCTCGAAGGTGATGCGGCCGTGCGCCTCGGTCAGAAGCTTGGCCTTGGACTTGCCGAAGCCCATGGCCTTGCCGCCCGCCCCCTGCATCTGCCGGGAGAGGAAAATCCACACGCCCAGGAAGGCGATCAGCGGCAGGCCGTTCACCAGGAGCGTAACGAGCCAGCTATTGCCGTCCGACGGCGGCTTGGCGGAAATCGAGACGTGGTTCTTGACCAGCGTCTGGACGAGCGTCGGATCGTTCGGCGCATAGGTCGAAAAGGCGCGGCCATCGTCGAAATGTCCGGTAATCTCGTTGCCGGCGATCGTCACTTCGCGGACATGGCCTTGGTCGACCTCGGTCAGCAGCTGGCTGAAGGTGACGTCCTGGGTCGGCGCATGCTGGCCGGGGTTCTGGAACAACATGACCAGAGCCACGACGAGCAGGAAAATGATGACCCAGAGGGCGAAATTCCTGAAATTGGGATTCATCTTGGACCCGTGCCGGGCCGATTCGCCGCCGCGAGGCAAATCGCCCGAAAAAGGGGCGCTCCGAAAGGCGCCATCCAAGCTAATTTAGGCGGGGCAAGGTAGGTTGCCAAGGGAACTTATCCTTTCGCGGGCCCGCTTCCGACAGGGCTGGCCTGCGGGAATGCCCGATCTTCCAAGGCAACCGGCGTGCCGCGGCCCCGCCGGCGCGGCTTTTCGCTGCGCATGGTGAAGAGGCCGCGCCGATCGAGCGACAGAATTGTCCCGCCCAGCGTGCCGCTCCAGGATCTGCCGCTTTGCAGCGCGGCGCGCAGCATATTTGCGACGGATTCGAGCCGGTCGAGGCGCGGGAACGCGCCGCCAAGCGCCGCGATTTCGGCGCCGACAAGGCGCAGCAGGATCTCTTCCGGCGCTTCGCGCAGCGCGCCGATCGGCGCCGAGAACAGGCCTTCGCCGCGCGTTACCTCGAGAGCCTCGCGCGCCGTATTGGTCGCGGCCTCGAGGGCGAGTTCGGCGCGCGCCGCGCGGCGCCCCAGGCGCTGCAGAGACGCGGCGTCCAGCCCCTCTTGCGCCAGCAGGCGAAGAAGGCGGCGCAAGCGCGGCCGCGCAAAGCTCATATCGGCGTTCGAGGGGTCTTCGAAATAAGCCTGGCCGCGCGACCGGCAAAGGCCGACAAGCGCCTCTTTCGGAACGGCGAGCAGCGGGCGCAGATGCGTGATGTCACCGCGCCGCACGGCCGCCGGCATGCCGGCAAGTCCGGCGATCCCGCTGCCGCGCGCCAGGCGAAAGAGGATGGTCTCGGCCTGGTCGTCGGCATGATGGGCGGTCAGCAGATGATCGGCGCCGATCTCGCCCGCGTGCCGGAGCAGCAGGCCATAGCGCGCCTCGCGCGCCCGCTCCTGAAGGCGGGTCCTGGGCTTTTCGCCCTCCCAACTGAGGATGCGGTGCGGCAGGCCGAGCGAAGCCGCGAAGCCGCCTACGGCTTCGGCTTCGCGGCGCGATTCGGGCCGCAGCCCATGATCGACGGTTGCCACCGCAAACTTGCATCTTCGGCGCCCGCTCCAGGCGGCTGCGAGCAACATCAAGGCAACGGAATCCGGGCCGCCGGAGACAGCGAGCACGGCGCCGCGCGCTTCCTTCAAAGGCGCAAAGAAAGCGGCGATCTCCGCGGGGCCGAAAGGATCTGCCGAGCCCGAGTCGGGATCGAAATCTGCCGCAAGCGCGGGTTCGGCAGAGGCGAGACTTAACATTGGGCGCGCTTGGCCTCGCGCTCCGCGCCGGCTTTGACCGCCGCCGCCGCGTTCGGATATTTGCGTCCCACTTCGCCGAAGGTCGCGCAGGCCTGCTCCTTGGCGCCCAAAGCCTGCAAGGACTCGCCCAGCCGCAACATGGCTTCGGGGGCGCGCGGCGAGGAGGCATAATCGGTCGAGATCTTCAGATATTGCTCGGCCGCCTCGCGCGATCTGCCACGTTCGTAATAGGTCTCGCCAAGATAAAAGAGCGCATCCGACGTGTAACGGGTCTTCGGATTCTTCTCGAGAAAAGCCGAGAAACCCTTCTCCGCGGCGTCATAATCCTTTTGCTTGAAATAGCCCAAGGCCGTGTCGAATTCCTCTTTGCTCGGGTCGACCTCGGCGCTCGCCATCGCCGTGGCGCCGGGCGTCGCCGAAGGGCCGGTCGATGCCGGCTGAACCGTCGGCGCGGGCGTTGCGGGAGGCGGCGCATATCCGGCGCTCGGCAGGTTGAGCGGCGCATCGGAATCCGACGCGCTGGCGCCCTCCGAATCCGGCGGCAGGGGGGCGCTCGGCGCGGTCGTGCCGAGTTGGCGCGGCGCGCCCGGAGCGTTGGGATTGGCGTTCGGATCGAAAGCGTCGTGACGTCGGCCGGACGATGGCTGCGCGAGTTCGCCGGACGACGGCTGCGCGAGTTCGTCGGACGATGGCTGCGCGAGTTCGCCGGACGACGGCTGCGGGCTCGACGGAGCGCCAAGCTGCAGCGGCGCGCCGGCGTCGTTCGAATTGGCGCTCGCCGCATCGGCCTCGGCACCTTCCGGCCGTTGCAGCGATCCCGTTTGGTCGGCCGGGGCGGGATTCAATGCGCCGCTGTCTTGACGTCTCGCCCGCCCGCGTCCCTCCTGGAAGCGGAAGTCGACATCTTCCTGGAACTTGCGCAATTGGTCTTGGAGTTTGCGCGCATCGAACTGCATTTGCTCGATCTGTCCGTTCATTTGGCGGACCTGGTCTTCGAGTCTTTCGACCCTGACGAGGAGACTCGCGTCATCCGCGCCGCCGCTTGCCCCGGCATCGGGGCTGCCATTGTCCTGGCCGCTCGTATCCGGGGCGCCGTTATCCTGGCCGCCCGTGTCGGGACTGCCGGAGTTCGGGTTGCCGACATCGGCGGGAGGCGCGCCAACGTCTTGCGGCGGCGTGCCGGCGTCCTGCGCCATGCTCCGTCCCGCGAAAGAACAGCCTAAAATCAATGCGCCGGCCGCAAGCAGAACGACCGCACCTTTGGTTGACCGAGTCATTGCAACACTCGCCAAGCGATTCAGGAGTTTACTAGCATAAGGCACAGTTCGGCCAAAGTTTGGAGGTCCGATATGGTTCGTCGCCCGTTAGCGATGCCCGGGGATCAGGTTAGAAATCGGCGGCAAAATAAGCTAGAAGGGCGCGTGAGTTAATTATGAGTCTCGGTCTCGGTTACCGATTTCTGCGTCGCGTGCGACGGGGAGCATGATGGCCCGCAAGCATTTTGGCACGGATGGAATCCGCGGCCTGGCCAACAAGGTCATCACACCCGATCTTGCCATGAAGGTCGCGCAGGCGACCGGGGTGCTCTTCCATCGCGGCGAGCACCGCCACCGGGCGGTCATCGGCAAGGACACGCGGCTCTCGGGCTACATGATCGAGAACGCCATGGTCGCCGGCTTTACCTCGGTCGGCGTCGATGTCCTGCTGCTCGGCCCGATGCCGACGCCCGCCGTCGCCATGCTCACCCATTCGATGCGCGCCGATGTCGGCGTCATGATCTCCGCCTCGCACAATCTTTACGAGGACAACGGCATCAAATTGTTCGGCCCCGACGGCTACAAGCTCTCCGACGAAGTCGAGGCCAAGATCGACGCCATCCTCGACAAAGAGGTCGTGTTGAAATTGTCAAAGCCCGCCGACCTCGGCCGCGCCATGCGCGTCGAGGGCGACCGCGCCCGCTATATCGAATTCGCCAAGCGCACGCTCACCGGCAATCTGTCGCTCGAGGGCTTGCGCATCGTCATCGATTGCGCCAACGGCGCCGCCTACAAGGTCGCGCCCGAAGCCCTCTGGGAATTGGGCGCCGAAGTCATTTCCATCGGCGTCAGTCCCGACGGATTCAACATCAACCGCGAAGTCGGTTCCACCGCGCCGCAGACGCTGGTCGCCAAGGTCCGCGAAATGCGCGCCGACATCGGCATTGCCCTCGACGGCGATGGCGACAGGCTGCTCATCGTCGACGAGCGCGGCAAGATCGTCGACGGCGATCAAGTGATGGCGGCGATCGCCGAGAGCTGGAAGGAGGAAGGACGGCTCAGCCGCCCTGGAATTGTCGCCACCCTCATGTCCAACCTCGGTTTCGAGCGCTATTTGAACGGCATCGGCCTGGAGGTGGCGCGCACGCCGGTCGGCGACCGTTACGTCCTCGAACATATGCGCAAGCACGGCTACAACGTCGGCGGCGAGCAATCCGGCCATGTCATTCTCACCGACCATTGCACCACCGGCGACGGGCTGGTCGCCGCCCTGCAGCTCCTCGCCATTATCAAGCGGCGCATGCGGCGCGTCAGCGAAGCCTGCAACAAGTTCGAGCCCGTGCCGCAGATCCTGAAAAACGTGCGCTTCACCGCCGGCCGGCCGCTCGAAGAGGAACGGGTGGCGCGCGCCATCGAAGACGGACGGCGCAGGCTCGGCACGCGCGGCCGGCTGGTCATCAGGCTTTCCGGCACCGAGCCCGTCGTCCGCGTCATGGGCGAAGGCGACGATCTGAGCCTGGTCGAAGAGATCGTCGATCAGGTCTGCGACGCATTGAGCGCCGTCGCCGCCTAATTAAGACCCCCAATCCTCGCCCCGCACCCTCGCACAGCTTAAGCGTGGCCGCATTAACCTTAAAAGCTAGGGTTAAGAGGCTTTTAAGGTCTTTGCGCGATGTTCCCCCTCGAATGGCTGCTCCCGCCTCGAGTCTGCCGGGAGCCAGGAGGGGACTTACGACCATGGGCAGGATGAAAGCCTTGATATTCGCCGCCGCGATCGTGCTTGGCGGCGCCAGCAACGCCCTCGCGGCGGATCTATTGCCCTACGCGCCCCCCGCCCCACCGCCGGTCGAGCCCCTTGCTCCCGTGGCGGTCAGCGGCTGGTATCTGCGCGGCGATCTGGGCGTCGGCATCAACCAGGTTTACGACCAGTCGTCGACTTTCCAATTTTCGACCCCCGGCGGCTTTACCGAGAATGGCTCGGGGGTTGGCCCATCCGCCATCCTCGGCGGCGGCGTCGGCTATCAATTCAACGAATGGTTCAGGGCCGACATCACCGGCGAGTACCGCACGCCGTCGAATTACTGGGGATTGGAGAGCTATGCCGGCACGGTCGGCGGAGGACCGCCATTCAGCCCGAATTGTCCGGCCACTTGCTATGATCGATATTCGGCGAACGTTTCGAGCGCCGTATTCCTCGCCAACGGCTATGTCGATCTCGGCACCTGGTGGGGCGTGACGCCCTATGTCGGCGCGGGCATCGGCGGCGCCTATAACATGTTCAATGGACTCTACGACACCGGGCTTGAGACCGGCGGCTATGGCTCTGCCCCCGATAGCGGCACGCTCTCGCTGGCTTGGGCGGTCATGGCCGGCGTTTCTTATGCCATCACGCCCAATCTGCGGCTCGAGTTCGGCTACCGCTACATCAACCTTGGCAATGTGAACAGCTACGGCATCGAGTGCGCGAACGGCGGCTGCGGATCGAACGGCGAGGAGAGCCTGCACTTCAACATGGCCTCGAACGACGTCCGTCTCGGCCTGCGCTACATCTTCACCGAAGCCCCCCCGGTGGCGCCGCCGCTGGTTACCAAATACTGAGCCGGCCTTGCCGGGCGGACATGAAAGCGGGCCCCAGGGCCCGCTTTTTCTGTCGTAAACGCCCCGCCGCCCGGCTTCGGAATTGTTAAGGTTAAGCGGTGCTTAAGAAATATCCTTCACACTTCCTTTCGATCGAAGTCGAAAGGACGTGTCGATGCCGAGCCGAACAAACCTGCTATGGGCCTTTGCCGTTGGCGCGGCGCTTGTAGCGATTTCAAGCAAAGTCGATGCGGCCGACCTGCTTGGATCGCTCTTTTCCGACGCCTCCCCGACATCGACGCAGCCCGTCGCATTGGGAACCGGATGGTACTTGCGGGGCGATGCCGCCTTTGCCGACGATTCCATTCCGCCGCTCGCCCCTGGCCTCACGCAATTTCTTTCGCTCGACCGCCAACCGACGTTCAATCTCGATCTCGGCGCCGGCTACAAGCTTAATAACTGGCTGCGTTTCGACGGTGTGGTCGATTATTGGAAGCCGAACTGGGCGGACGGCATCGGAGCGGGCAAGACCTGCGTCACTCAGCTCACGACCATCGACAATTTCCCGGTGGTCACGGCAACCGACACCTGCACGCCGCATGCCATTGCCAACATTCAGCGCTGGGACTTGCTCGGCAACGCCTATGTCGATATCGGCAATTGGTACGGAATTACGCCCTATGTCGGCGCCGGAGCCGGGCTCAGCATCACGGTCATCAAAGACGACGTCAATTGGTACATGAGCAACGGCCTGCCCTATATGATCACAACCGACGGGTTCTATTACAATTGGGATACGAGCACCACGACGACGCGCTTCCAGTTCGCCTGGGCGCTGATGGGCGGCCTGTCCTACGCGATCACCCCGCAGATTCTGCTCGATCTCGGCTACCGCTACATCTATCTCGGCAAGCTGCCGGGCATTCCCGGCCCTTCCGGGACAATCATTTCGCAGCCCGTGGATGCGCATGAGGTCCGGCTCGGCATCCGCTACATGATCGACTGACTTGCAGGCTCGGGCTCGTCCATCTAGAGGACGGGCGTGATCGCGACCTTGAGGCCGCCGGCCGAGAAGCCGGCGCGGGCATATTTCGCATCGGGACCCTGCGCCAAGCGGCCCGGCTGGAGTTTCGAGGCCTTGCGCGGCGCGCTGCTCGGCCGCTCGCATCGCAGCCCCGCCGGCCGGGAGCGGCTGAAGCGCGCCATCGAGCTTAGCCGCGAGATCCTTGGGATCCCGCCCGATTACCGGCTTGCCATCGTGCCGGCCTCCGACACCGGAGCGATCGAGGCGGCGCTCTGGTCGATGCTCGGGGCGCGCGGCGTCGACGTGCTGGCCTTCGACGCCTTCGGCGAGAACTGGGCAAACGACATCGTGGCGCATTTGCGCCTCGGGCAGGCGCGCGTGTTCAAAGCGCCGCCCGGCGAGATGGCCGATCTCGCCAAGGTCGATTTCGACCATGACGTCGTCTTCACCTGGAACGGAACGAGCACCGGCGTGAAGGTCCCGGATGGCGACTGGATCGCCGCCGGCCGCAAGGGCCTGACCATTTGCGATGCGACATCGGCCGCCTTCGCGCAAAG